>JBMSJE010000032.1:0-17494 GCA_049418605.1 Sediminibacterium sp.
CAAACATTTTTAATCACTAATTAGTATTTATTCAAATTGAAATTGTAATTCTATGAACATTAAAAAAGCACTTGTTGCAATGCTGATGATGCTAACAGTTTTCTGTTTGCCATCAATTGCGCAAGATCGTACGGTTACGGGTAAAGTAACCAATGCAAAAGATGGGTCGCCGTTAGCGGCTGCTAGTGTCCTTGTAAAAGGATCTGGTGTTGGAGCACAAACTAATGCCGATGGGTCATTTAGTTTGAAAGTTTCTGCTAACGCAACTACTCTAGTTGTATCTTCTTTGAATTTTGAAACCAAAGAAGTAACCTTAAACGGTAACACCGTAACAGTTGCACTTTCACCTGCTGTTGATCAGCTAAGTGATGTTGTCGTAATTGGTTATGGTAGCGTTCGTAAAAAGGACTTAACGGGATCTGTTGTGAATGTGTCTTCAAAAGACTTCAACAAAGGTGTTATTTCAACACCGGAGCAACTTATTCAGGGTAAAGTAGCGGGTGTACAAATCACGAGTAACAATGGTGCACCTGGTTCAGGAAGTACCATTCGTATTAGAGGTGGTGCATCTTTAAATGCAAGTAACGATCCACTTATTGTTGTGGATGGTATGCCTATCGACGGTGGTGGTATTTCTGGTCAAGCAAACGCGCTTGCCCTTATCAACCCTAACGACATCGAATCTTTTTCAGTTTTAAAAGATGCTTCTGCAACTGCTATTTATGGTGCAAGAGCGTCGAATGGTGTTATCATCATCACTACTAAAAAAGGTAAGTCTGGTGCACCAAAGTATGCATTTAGCTCTCAATTGAGTGTTTCAAATGTTACTAAAAAATTAGATGTTTTTTCTGCAGATGAAATTAGAGATATCGTAAAAACAAAAGGCCCTAGTTATGCTTCTTTATTAGGTAATGCATCTACCGATTGGCAGGATGAAATTTATCAAACAGCACTTACAACAGACAATAACATTTCTGTATCTGGTGCTTATAAAAAGTTACCTTACCGTTTTTCGTTGGGTAATTTAATGCAATCAGGTATTTTAAGATCTGATAAACTAAATAGAACAACTGTTGGTGTAAATGTAAGCCCTACGCTTTTTGATAACCACCTTACCATTAATATCAACTATAAATTAGCAGCAAGCAAAACAAACTTTGCAGATCAAGGAGCGATTGGTGCGGCTACTTATTTTGATCCTACTAAACCAGTTTATTCTGGTACGCAAGCATACAATGGATATTGGAACTGGTTAGATGCAACTTCATCTAATGGTCTTCGTGCATTAGCACCAAAAAATCCACTTGGCATCTTGTTAGATAAAGATGATCAAAGTAATGTTACAAGACATATTGCAAATGCATTAGTTGATTATAAAGTGCATTTCATTCCTGATTTACACGTTGTTGTAAATACTGGTATGGACGTTGCTGAAGGTAAAGGTACTATCGTGATCAATGATCAAGCTGCAACTACGTATATGCGTTTTAAAGATGCAGCAGGCAAGTTTCATAGTGGGGTAAACAATGAGTACCGTCAAACTAGAAACAATACGTATTTGAATGCTTATTTAAATTACGCTAAAGAAATCCCTTACTTATCTACACGTGTTGAATTTACAGGTGGTTATGAATTCCAAAATTATTTAACAACCAACTACAATTTTAGCGATAAAACCTTTAATGGTACTGTTGTTAATACCCCTAATTTTGAATTTGACAAACCTGAATATCGTTTGAGCTCTTACTTAGGTAGAATAAATCTTACTGTAAAAGGTAAATATTTATTTACTGCTTCTGTACGTCAAGACGGATCTTCTAAGTTTAATCCAGATAACCGTTTTGCGGTATTCCCTTCGGGAGCAGTTGCTTGGAAATTAAAAGAAGAAGGTTTATTCAAGAAAATGAAATCTTTATCAGATCTTAAGTTACGTGCAAGTTATGGTGTAACCGGTCAACAAGATGGTATTGGTTATTATGACTATATCTCTTATTACAACCTAGGTTCTAATACTGCTCAGTATCAATTTGGTAATACCTTCACACCAATCTTCCGCCCTAATGGTTACTATTTTAACCGTAAGTGGGAGCAAACAGCAACTACCAACTTAGCATTAGATTTTGGTTTTGCTGACAATAGAATTACAGGTACCATTGAAGCCTACAAAAGAGAAACATCTGATTTGTTAAATGAAGTAAACCAGCCAGCTGGTACTAACTTTAGCAATAAGATTGTTGCAAACGTAGGTACGATGGAAAATAAGGGTATTGAATTTACTTTAAATGTTCAACCTATCCGTAATAAAAACACAACTTGGGATATCGCGTTCAACGCAACCTATAACCAAAACAGAATCACTAAATTAACCATCTCTGATGACCCAGCTTATGCAGGTGCTCGTTTTGGTGGCATTAGTGGTGGTACAGGTAACTCAATCTTAATTCATTCTGTTGGATACCAAAGAGGCGCGTTCTTTGTATACAAGCAAGTATATGATGCAAACGATAAGCCTATCGATGGTTTATACGCAGACTTAAACAGAGATGGTGTTATCAACGAAAGAGATTTATATCAGTATAAAGGTGTAGATCCTCAAATGTTTTTTGGTTTAAGTTCAAGTGTTACGCACAAGAAGTGGAATGCTGGTATCGTAATGCGTGCTAACATTGGTAACTACTTGTACAATAACATCGCTTCTAGTTCTGGTACTTTAAGAAATATCTTAAATCCAATTGGTTATGTAAATAACGGTTCTAGAGATTATTTAAAATCAGGATTCAGTGGTAACGGTTCTAATTATTACCTATCTGATTACTATGTACAAAATGCATCTTTCTTACGTATTGATAATATTAACCTAGGTTATAATGTTGGTAAAGTATTAAGCAATAAAGCTTCTTTACGCATCAATGCAACTGTACAAAATGTGTTAACTATTACAAAGTACACTGGTTTAGATCCTGAAATGAACGGTGGTATTGATAATAATTTTTACCCTCGTCCAAGAACCATTGTATTGGGTATAAATCTTGATTTCTAATTCAATCAATAGTACAAAAAAATATAACAATGAAAAATAATCTATACAAACAAGTAATAGCCACAGTTGGAGCGTTTGTTGTATTGGCATCTTGTAGCAAAAAGTTAGACTTATTGCCTACTAATGATGTAACATCAGCAACCGTATATGCCGACGCAAATGGTTATAAGCAAGCTTTCGCAAAAGTATATGCGAGCTATGCTTTAACAGGTAATGCTGGACCTGCAGGTAACGGAGATATTCAAGGTATTGATGAAGGTACTTCTGATTTCTTACGTCTATGGTGGAAAGCTCAAGAATTAAGCACCGATGAAGCTGTTGTTTCTTGGGGTGATCCAGGTATTCAAGATTTCCACAACATGAATTGGTCTGCAAGCAATCCAATGCTTACAGGTCTTTACTACCGTTGTTACTATCAAATCACTTTAGCAAACGATTTTATCCGTCAATCTTCTGATGCAAATGTTGCGTCAAAAGGAATTACGGGTGTGGATGCTGAAGCGATTAAAAAATACAGAGCAGAAGCAAGATTTTTACGTGCTTACCAATATTCAATCTTAATGGATTTATTTGGTAATATTCCTTTTGTAACAGATGCAGAAGCGTTAGGTTCTGTCATGCCAAAGCAAAGAACACGTGGCGAAATCTTTTCTTATGTAGAATCAGAACTTAAAGCAATTGACGCTGATTTAATAGATGCGCGTAAAAATGAATATGGTCGTGCAGACAAAGCTGCGGCATGGGCATTACTTGCTCGTTTGTATTTAAATGCTCAAGTGTATACTGGTACTGCTAGAAATACAGATGCTGCTACCTATGCAAAAAGAGTATTAGACGCAGGTTATTCTTTAATCAGTGACTACACTAAATTAATGCGTGCAGATAACAATGTAAACACTTCTGAGTTTATTTTAACCATTAACTATGATGGTTTAAAAACACAAAACTGGGGTGGTACTACCTTCTTAACGCACGCACCTGTTGGTGGTAGCATGGTTGCTGCCCAATTTGGTGTTGATGGTGGATGGGGTGGTTTAAGAACAACTACCGGTTTATCAAGTAAGTTTCCTGATTTAACAGGTACTGCCGATAAGCGTTCACAGTTTTATACCAGTGGTCAATCTGCAGATATTGCTGATTTAACTAAATTTACAGATGGCTATGCAATCACTAAATTTAGAAATATCAATATGAATGGTACACCAGGTAAAAATTTAACTTGGGTTGATATTGATTTCCCAATTTTCCGTTCTGCAGAAATGAACTTGGTATACGCCGAAGCAGTATTAAGAGGTGGAACTGGTGATGCAGGAGCTGCTTTAAGTTATGTAAATGCTTTAAGAACAAGAGCTGGTGCAAGCACTATTACTGCTGCTCAATTAAATTTAGATTTTATTTTAGACGAGCGTGCAAGAGAATTATATTGGGAAGGATTTAGAAGAACAGACCTTATCCGTTACAATAGATTTGTAGAATCTTCTTATCTATGGCCTTGGAAAGGTGGTGTTAGAGGTGGAACCAATGTAGATGGATTTAGAAAATTGTATCCAATTCCTTCTGCAGACATTTCATCTAATCCTAATTTAGTTCAAAACGCAGGTTATTAATACTGTCTGAAACATTTAAAATAAATTGTATGAAAAAAATAATTCAATCACTAGTTTACGTGAGCCTTGCTATCGTATTCTTTGCTGCTTGTGAAAAAGACGAGGCAAAAGATACCTACATTAGCGGTACGGCTCCTGTGCTTTCTGCTACTTCACGCGATAGCATTGCACTAAACTTTTTAACAGAAGAAAATTTGGGAGTAACATTTAATTGGACAAATCCTAATTATAAATTTGCTTCTGGTGGAAGTTCTCAAAACGTTAATTACACCCTTGAAATTGATACTGCTGGTGCTAATTTTAAGGGCGCTAAGAAAAAGTCAATTTCTATCAGTAAAGACTTGTCTGTATCATATACGCAAAAAGCATTTAATATTGCTATTTCTGATTTGAATGTAAAGCCAGGAAGAGTTGCAAGAATTGAAGTACGTATTATCGCTACTTTAGGTGCTGCGCCAACCGAGTTAATTTCAAACGTGTTAGCATTTAAAGTGTTACCATATGCGCCACCACCCAAAGTTCCAGTTCCAACTGCTGGAACATTATGGGTAACTGGTAACGCATTTGCGTCAGGTTGGTCTAATCCACTTGGTGCTCCTTTTGTTACTTCACAGCGTTTGGCGAAAGTTTCTGAAACTTTATACGAAGGTGTTGTTGCTTTTGTAGGTGGCGGAAACTATAAGATGATTCAAGAAAATGGTGTTTGGGGAACACAGTATAAAAAAGTAGCCGGCGATGCGTTTTCTGGTACACTAGAAAAGAAAGATGCTGATCCAGGATTTGATGGTCCATCTGTTGCGGGTAACTATAAAATTTCAGTTGATTTCCAATCAGGAACCTATACTGTAACCAAACAATAAGAACAACAACTAAAATAGTAAACAATGAAACAAATTCTAAAAACATTGCTTTTCACGGCCACATTTGCAGTCGCACTTTGGTCTTGTGAAAAAGTGGCACCTCTTACTGTGTACGAGCCAGGAAAGAGTGTTGTATTACAAGCTTCTACAACAACAATTGCTACTAAAACAGCAGATTCATTAAGTACTGCGGTGTTGTTCTCTTGGACCAACCCACAGTATGCAACAAATGATAATACTGTCAAATACATTTTGCAAATTGATTCATCCGGAAGAAACTTTACGAAAGCGGCTTCTATTGTGTTAAATGGTAGAATGAGTTATGCCTTTTTAGGTAAAGAATTAAATTCTATTTTGTTAGGTTTTGGCTTCAGCTATAACGTAGCATATAAAATTGATGCACGTATTATTTCTTCTTATGGAAACAACAATGAGCAATTAACATCAAATGTATTAACGTTAACTGCAACTCCATATGTAATTCCTCCAAAAGTGCAACCGCCTACATCTAAAAAATTATTTTTAGTAGGATCTGCAACTATTGGTGGTTGGAATAATCCAGTACCAGTGCCTACACAAGAATTTACTAGAGTAGACTCTGTTACTTATGAGGGTACTTTTTACTTAAAAGGTGGTCAGCAGTATTTAGCACTTCCAGTAAATGGAGATTGGAGCAATAAATATGCTGTTGCGAACAATTCAGTAACCGATTTAAATTTAGGCGGTGATTTTGGTTTTAATTTCAACGATAACTTCCCTGGTCCTTCAAAGACAGGCATGTATAAAATTCGTTTTGATTTCCAACGTGGTAAATTTACCGTTACTGCTGTTCCTTTTGGAATGTTGTTTGTAGCGGGTGGTTACCAAGGGTGGTCACCAGATAAAGCACCTTCACTAGGCTCTATTAAAAATGACGAAGACTTCCACGGTTTTGTAGACTTTGGTACTTCTGGTTCAGAATTTAAATTTACAAGCCAACCAGATTGGAATGGTAACAACTATGGTGGAACAGCTACAACCATTAGCACAAGCGGTAGTAACTTAAGTGTTGCAGCAGGTGGTTACTATTTATTAAGAGCCAATACTAAAAACAGTACTTGGTCTAATTACTTAGTAACTGGTGTTGGTATCGTTGGTGGATTTAGTGGATGGGGTGGAAATCCTGACGTAGCGCTTACTTACGATAGTGGTGCTAAGGTTTGGAAAACTACTTTCACACTTGCTTCCGATTCTGAACTTAAGTTTAGATTCAACAGCTCTTGGGATGTTAATCTAGGCGATAGCGGTGGAGATGGTACCCTAGAATTTAACGGTGACAACCTTTCATTTAAGGCAGGTACTTACGAAGTAGTACTTAACCTCTCTAATGGTGGATATTATACTTATTCATTTAAGAAAATCTAATAGTAACTACTATTTATACAAAAGGGCGAACCACGGTTCGCCCTTTTTTTATGCATGTATTTGAAAGTACTATTTATGTTTGTCTGATAACTCGCCTGCTGTAACCTTAAATGGAAGTATGTTTTGCCTCGGTGGGATGGGACAGGTTGCAAATGCAGTATAAGCACAAGGCGGGTTAAATGCTTTATTAAAATCAATAAAGGTATTACCATTACTATCTGGCCTAGGTACATACATATATCTACCCGTATGGTAGGTATTTATTCCATTGGTAGCATCGCCAAAAATTACAAACAAATCGCCAGGGCCTTCGCTAATAGCGTCAAGTACATATTTTTTTCCTTGGTATTCAAAACTTATTTTACCCGCATAATCCTGCGCAGTGGTTTGTCCTAATACATTAGTAACAAAAAGCACATTCGGATTAGGTGGCAAAAATTTCGCAGGCAAATTCCACTTTTCATGAATGGCAAATCTTTTATTGCCTTTAAAAGCTGTGATTGCTGGATTTTTTAAATCTCTGAATCTGACACCAATTTTATCTGCACGAATAATAATACTCCACATAAACTGATTAAACTGTATACTCGTATCCGTTTTATTGGCTAGATCAAAAAGGATAATCTCTTTGGAATAATCCTTTGGAAATGTAGTAACTGCTTTGTCAAATTTAAAACTAACCCTGCTTCCTACTACTTTAAACTTTCCAAGTAATGCTGGCATGTTTTTATGCTTAAATACGAGTGTGTTATTTGCTGCACTTCCAAAACTATTATCACCTGGCTTAAGCCAGTAAAGGCCTGCTAAATTGAGCCATCCATTTTGTTCCGTTAAAGCTTTGAAACGTAAACTGTCAAAATGCTTAATCGAAGCGGTGTAAGCGGCTGATGTTTGACCCTGAACATTAGCTTGCAAAAGGATAAAATAGAATAGAGATATTATAAAAAATTTCATTCCAGTGTTTTGCGTAAAGTTAAGCGGGTATTTGACTTAATTATCGTTAAAGGTTCTTAATATTGTCAAATAATCATGACTTTATGCGTTTGAATTCTATACCTAAGTTTTCGCTTTTTATTTTTTTGCTAGCCGCTACACCTTGCTTTGCGCAAAAGCAAACAAAAGCAAAGTTCGTTGGCTCTCTAATGGCTAAAATGACCCTTCAAGAAAAATTAGGTCAATTAAATTTAATTATACCGGGTGATGGGTCTGTAACAGGTACTGTTGTAAGTAATGACGTGGAAGGAAAAATAAAAAGAGGTTTAGTAGGTGGTATGTTTGGTATTGCAGGTCTTGAAAAAATCAAAAAGGTACAGGAGTTGGCAGTACGTGAATCGAGGCTACATATCCCCATGTTATTTGGTTCCGATATTATTCATGGGTATAAAACAGCATTCCCTATTCCGCTTGCTTTATCTGCAAGTTGGGATTTAGCAATGATAGAAAAATCGGCTAAAATGGCGGCGTTAGAAGCCACTGCCGATGGATTAAACTGGACGTTTTCTCCCATGGTGGATATTGCACGTGATCCACGCTGGGGAAGGGTTGCAGAAGGTGCCGGTGAAGATCCTTTTTTAGGAAGTGCTATTGCAAAAGCCATGGTAATAGGATATCAGGGCGGTGCGGGTAATGCTAATTTGTCTAGTGGTAATTCACTGCTTTCTTGTGTAAAACATTTTGCACTCTATGGCGCGCCAGAAGGGGGTAGAGATTATAATAGCGTAGACATGAGTAGGCTCAAAATGTATAACGATTATTTTCCGCCTTATAAAGCAGCAGTAGATGCAGGCGCTGGTTCTGTCATGACTTCTTTTAATGATGTAGATGGTGTTCCTGCTTCTGGCAATAAATGGTTGCTTACAAATGTTTTAAGAAATCAGTGGGGCTTTAAAGGTTTTGTCGTTTCTGATTATACTTCTGTTACCGAAATGATCAATCATGGTATAGGTGATACTGCTGCTGTATCGGCACTTTCGTTAAATGCAGGACTGGATATGGATATGGTGAGTGAAGGTTTTTTAAATACGCTGCAAAAATCATTACAAGCTGGAAAAGTGTCGATGGCTGCTATTGATGCAGCTTGCAAAAGAATTTTAGAAGCAAAATACGATTTAGGATTGTTTGAAGATCCATTTAAATTCCTCAAACAAGAAAGAGCTTCGGAAATATTAAGTGCAGACAAACGCGCCTTTGCAAAAGAAGCGGCAATGCGTTCATTTGTACTATTAAAAAATGACAATCAAGTATTGCCATTAAAGCAGGGTCAAAAAATTGCACTTATCGGACCACTTGCGAATGACCGTTCAAACATGCCTGGTACCTGGTCTATCAATGCTGATGCTAAGCAAGCAGTGGCTGTGTTAGAAGGCTTTAACAACCGCCCTGGCATTGGTTCTAAAGTTATGTATGCAAAGGGGGCCAACTTATCTGATGATCCTGTTTTTGCTGCAAAAATTAATGTGTTTGGTGAAAAAATTTCAATTGATACTAGAACGCCTCAAGAATTACTTGCAGAAGCATTAACGGTAGCTGCTGCATCAGATGTTATTGTTGCAGTAGTTGGGGAAGCCAGTGAAATGAGTGGTGAAGCAGCTAGTAGAACCAGTTTAGATATTCCGGGGAGTCAACAAAAATTAATTGAAGCCTTATCTAAAACGGGTAAGCCTCTTGTACTTGTTCTTATGAATGGAAGGCCACTAACCATTACCAATGAATTAAAATCTGCAACGGCTGTATTAGATGTTTGGCATGCTGGTACAGAAGCAGGTAACGCGGTTGCTTCTGTATTATATGGCGATTATAACCCGGCCGGTAAATTAACCATGAGTTTTCCGCGTAATGTGGGACAAATACCAATTTATTATAGCATACGCAATACCGGCAGACCCAATGGGGGCGATGCTTTTGGAAAGTACAGATCCAATTATTTAGACGTAGAAAATTCTCCATTATTACCTTTTGGATATGGATTAAGCTATACTACGTTTAGTTATGGGAAGCCTGTTTTGTCTGCTCCAACGCTTACTGCCGGCAATGCAATTACGGCGTCTATTAGCCTTACCAATACTGGTAATTACGATGGTGAAGAAGTGGTGCAGCTGTATATCAAAGACGATGTAGCAAGCATTACAAGGCCCTTAAAAGAATTAAAAGGATTTCAAAAAGTATTTTTGAAAAAAGGGGAAAGTAAAACGGTAACTTTTAATATTGATGAAAAATTACTTCGTTTTTACAACGCAGATTTAAAGCAAATAAGTGAGAAAGGAAGTTTTCAAGTTTATATTGGCACGAATGCCGCAGTTGAAAATTCAGTATCTTTTCAATTAAAATAATCTCAATACTATTTATATGACTAACCGCCGTCAATTTGTACAAAAGTCTTCATTATTAGGTATGGGTTTTTTACTTCAAAAAGCCACAGGATTTGCAATGCCTCCACTTACACAAAATTATACGAGTAATAGACCGGCTGTTGCTGACAGGAATTTTAAAAGCGCAGCAGTTGAGGCAGTTATTGAACAAGTGAAAAAAGATTTACCTAATAAAGAGCTTGGTTGGTTGTTTGAAAACTGTTTTCCTAACACACTAGACACCACTGTCGATTTTGAAATGGTGAATGGTAAGCCAGATACCTATGTTATTACAGGGGATATTGATGCGATGTGGCTCCGAGATAGTACGGCGCAGGTATGGCCTTATTTGCCACTCACAAAAAATGATAAACCGCTTCAAACACTCATTGCAGGTGTTATTAATAGGCAAACAAAATGTATTTTACTCGATCCATATGCCAATGCATTTTATAAAGATGTCAATAAAGTAAGTGAGTGGAAAGATGACCTTACAAAAATGAAGCCGGGTATTCATGAACGTAAATGGGAGATTGACAGCTTATGTTATCCAGTAAGACTCGCGTATGGTTATTATAAACAAACAGGGGACACTTCTGTATTTGACAGCGATTGGAAAGCTGCACAAAAATTAATTCTAGATACTTTTACCGAGCAACAACGCTTTAACGGAAATGGGCCTTATACTTTTCAGCGCACCACCGCTTGGGCCACAGATGGTGTGCCATTAAGCGGTTATGGCTATCCTGTAAAACCATGTGGTTTAATTGTTTCAACCTTCAGACCTAGCGATGATTGCACATTGCTTCCTTACCTAGTACCTAGCAATATGTTTGCCATTAATATTTTAGGTAAGATGGCGGAGCTACTTCAATTGCCATCTGTAAATGAACCAGCGCTTGCTAAAAGAGCCCTTGCTTTAAAAGCACAGGTAGAAGCTGCATTTAAACAACATGGTATTATTCAACACCAACAGTTTGGAAGAATTATTGGTTTTGAAGTAAATGGTTATGGTAGTTTCCATATGATGGATGACGCAAATGTGCCGTCTTTGTTATCGCTTCCATACCTGGGCGCTATTGAGCCTAACAATCCGCTTTATTTAAATACACGCAAGTTGGTACTGAGTGAAAATAATCCTTTCTTTTACAAAGGGAAAGCTGGTGAAGGCATTGGAGGTCCGCACACAGGTGCCGATACTATTTGGCCTATGAGTATTATTTTACGCGCCATCACAAGTGTAGATGATAAAGAAATTACACACTGCGTTCGAAATTTAATACAAACGCATGCAGGTACTGGGTTTATGCACGAATCATTTCATAAAGATGATGCTACCAAGTTTACCCGCAAATGGTTTGCTTGGGCCAATACCTTGTTTGGTGAATTGATCTATAAATTACATCAAGAAAAGCCAGCTTTATTAACGCAAATTTAGGAGACTAATAATTTTTATACTGCGCAGGATCTAATGCTGTTTTAGTCCAGTGCTTATAAAATTCCATCACAAGTGCCTTATTGTAGCTTTTATCTTTTTCTAAGTAAGCACTGTTTTGTGTGTGTAAACGGTTGCCTTTAGCATCTAGTATGATAAATACAGGAAAGCCAAATCTTTGCGGATACCCCAGCTTGGCTAGCGTTTTACTATTTTTATTTTCTGGGCTGTAGTTTAGGTGATAGACAATGTAATTGGCATTAACAAGTGAATCTATTTGCGTGTCTTTGGTTACAAATTCGTTGTAACGAGCACACCATACACACCAGTTTCCACCAATCTGAATAAATACATGTTTGTTTTGTGCAGCAGCTTTTTTGTATACTATGTTTAGTGCCGAATCAACATTTTGATAGGGGTTATACAAGTTAAATGCTTTCATGTCTTGCGCAGCAAGAACTTTTATGCCAAGGCTTAATACAAGGGTACAAATTATTTTATTCATGTGTTATAGATTTAATTGAAAGCCAGCAGCAATCCACCTGCTTGGCATAATGGCGCCTAATAAATCGGAGTAAGGTGTATTGGTTAAGTTGGTTATTTCTAAAAACACATTTCCTTTACGCTTCGATGTAAGGTAAGAAAATTTACTATTCACTAAAAAATAATTAGTAGATAGTGCAGCATTGATGGCAGATGCAGTTTGTGCATTTCTGATTTTGTAGACACTGTTTATGGATAGCTGTAAATGATCTGCTCTAAAAACAATTTGCTTATTCCACAAAAATCTCGCATGGGATGAAATATAAAATGAAGGCGTTTTATTGGGGCTAGTAGATGAAAGCCATACTAGGCCTGTGCTGAGGTTTAATTCATAATCTTCTCCCCATTTTTTGTTGTAAGTAAGATCCGTTTCTATCCCTTTTGTTTTTACAGAAGATACATTGGTAGCCAAAGAGTAATTTCCTGTTGTAACTAAATTTGATTGACGTGGCATCATAGGATACGGCGTAGGCGTCCAATCAATTAGGTTGTTTTGATTCCTTAAAAATGCGGTAGCGCCCCATTTAAAATTAGATCCCATTCTGTAATCGGCACCCAGTTCGTAACTCCAAGACTTTTCTGCTTGTAAAAAGGGATTACCTATGCTACCACCTGTTACCAAGCTTTTATTATAATTGTTGTAGCGCTCTGTAAAATCGGCGTCACGAACGCCTTTTCCAATAGAGGCCCTTGTTGTTAGATTGCCATTTACCCAAGATGCATTTACCTGTGGGATAATAATCCAGCCATAGCTTTGGTCCCAATCTATGCGTAAGCTTTCATTGATGAATATGTTTTTAGGAAGCTTATGGGTAGCAATTAAAAACGCAGCACCATGTGCTAGTTCATGATTGCCTCTGTCATTGGATCTAATTTTTTTATGAATCCACTGAGCTCCTGTAACAATTTGATGATTGAGGTTGCGTGTAAATTGAACCGAACCCTGCGCAACAAAAAGTGAAGTTTTGTTTTCGTTAAAACTACCAGCCGGATTAAACCTAAATCGGTCTGATAAATTTTTATAGGCCACATCAAATTTTACTATTTTATGGGTGTACTGTTTTGATAAACCCATTTGGGTCCAATTGCTTTTTACAATTTCAGAAGCGGTATCGCTTTTAAATGTGGTATAAAAATTTTGTGCATTAAAATCCCTGCTATCATTGGCATATAAAACATGAAGTTTCCAATTAGATGCAAATGCGTAATTAAAATTAGCTGCGTAAAATGAATTATTATAATAGCTTGTTGTGCCTCTTAAATTTTCTCCATCTGCTTTGTTTTGTTGCGAAGAAACACTGAGTTTCCATTTCTCTTTTTGTGCACCCCACCAAAAATTATTGGAACGTGAATTGTAACTACCCCATTTGCTTCCAACGCTTAATTTGTGGTTGTTTTTTTGTTGTAGCCCATTGGTGATAATATTTACAACGCCTCCAATGGCATCGGAGCCATAAATAGCAGATGCGGCTCCTTTAATAATTTCAATTCTATTGATATCTTCTGGATGAAGTGGTATATAGCTATTAAAATGACCTGTGAGCGGATCGTTAATTCTAATGCCGTCAATAATCACGAGTACTTGCTGAAAGGTACCGCCTCTAATTATAATATTGCTTTGCGTACCAGCGGGCCCACGTTGTTGGGTTTCAATACCTGGTAAATATTTGAGTAATTCATCGATACTACTAATGGGCAGATTTTGTAAGCTGGATCCTTTGATGCTTACAATATTGCGTCCGGTTTCTTTTTCTTGTTGTGGTAGCATGCTAGCTGTTACCACAACGTCTGATAATTGGGTGTTTTGGGCCAAAACGGATATGCTCAAACTACATAATAAACCTGCTAGCAATAAACGCATCATTGGGATATTTTTTGCAAAGGTAAGGCCCATTAGCACATGGTATTTACTAAAAAGGATTAAATTGAAGCATGAAAAACTGCTTGACCTTTTTATGTGTTGTTTTTTTAATGTTTAGTGCTGCTGCACAAACTAAAACGGTGTATCACGATATGCAGGAATTTACCTTGTTAGGGCGCCCCATGCCTAATGCAACCGTATATCAAAGATTCCCAGATACAATTAAAAACCTACTCCGTAAACCTGTATGGGATTTGAGTAAAAATCCAACAGGATTTGCGGTGTATTTTGAAACCAATGCCAAGCAAATTTCTGCCAAATGGAAAACTGGATCTTCGGTTGTTTTTCAGCACGTGGCCGGTACGCTTGTTAAAGGGCTAGATTTATACGGTTTAGATAATGGCACTTGGTATTTTGCGGGTGTAGGAAAGCCAAATGCTGCTGTATACCAAGAAGCTAATTTGGTCAAAGATATGGATGGCCAAACACGTCAATACCTGCTATACCTTCCAGATTATGAAACCTGCGATTCACTATTTATTGGTATCGAAGAAGGGGCTACTATTCAAAAGCCACAACAAAATTATTTTGAGGTTCAAAAGCCGCTAGTTGTTTATGGTACATCCATTGTGCAAGGTGCTTCTGCTATGCGCCCAGGTATGGCCTATCCGGCACAGCTAGAACGCCGGCTAAAACGTGAAACCATTAATTTAGGGTTTAGCGGAAATGGACAACTCGATTCTATGCTTGCTGTTATCATGTCGGGCATCGACGCTTCTATGTATGTGATTGATTGTGGGCCCAATTTAACTCCTGCTATGGCGGAGGCTAAAACGGTTCCATTTTTACGTCAACTGCATGCATTAAAACCAGGCGTACCTATTTTACTCGTCGAAAATATTTTGTATCCTACCGCTAAATTTAATTTGGTAACAAGGCAAAAAATTAATGAAGTCAATCAAATATTTAAAAATGCATATGCGCTTTTAAAAAAAGAAGGAATGGCTAATTTATATTACTTAGAAACTACAAATTTAATTGGCGGGGATGGAGAAGCCACTGTTGATGGTTCTCATATGACAGATTTAGGATTTTACAGAATTACACTCGCTATCGAACAAAAAATTAGAGCCATTGAAAAATAGTATACTCTTTTTCGGATTATTTTTTTGTGCTTGTACATCAACGAAGAACCTACGTCCAGCTGGCTTGCCTTCAGCTTCATCGAACGATGCACGCACTGGCGAAGCTTTTTTTAAACAAGCTGTAAGTTATAACTGGGCGGAGTGTGATTCATTAGTGCTTGAATATGCAAATGACGGACAGGTGCCGGATTTTTATTTTCATTTTATACCAGTTACAATGCCTTTTGCAATGCCAGATGGCAAACAGGTCAAAGTCACATTGTATGTAGCCCCCGATTATTTTGTAGTGGGTACTAATAGTAATTGGGCCCGTGTACCTATCACGCCAATGGCTGCGCAAAAAATTGCGGATGCGTACGATTGTTTTTTACCTACACCACTCATGGTTGATGCGATCTATAAAGCCAGTACTGTAAAATTAACGCCAGTACCCATGTATGCATACCGGGATAGTACCATTACCATGTGGCAGCACCATTTAATCATAGAAGGGCAGCGAAAAAACAAAAAAGGCCTTATTAGTGGCATTAAAAAAGATGTGGTACTAAGTAATAAGGTAGCTGAAAATGCGAGACCCAATAGGGTGGCTATTTATGGATGGCATACACTTGATGGAAAGCCCATTCAGCCGGTGTATGCAGGACATGTAAACTGGTATGTCGACTATAGCCATGGTATTAGACTCATTGCTAAAAAAGTAAAAGTTAATGGCAAGCGGGTAGATTATTCTATTTTATTTGGCGACGGAGGTGAAACAAAAATGCTGCGGTATTAAATTACTGCTCCGCAGATTTAAAAATATTAGAATAATTTAGACGCTGCTCACTACTATAATTTTTATTAATAATTTCAAGCTGTTGTAGATACAGACCTTTTAGTTTTTTGGGCCCAATAATTTTTACATTGCCCATCCATCTAAATAACCAGCCAACCAATTCTCTATTAATACCGCAGTGCATTTTCATACGGTAATTTCCGTTTTTTAATGTTGTAAAGCTCTGTGTTGCGTGCCAATTGTAATGACTGATAAATTCACCGGTGAAGCTTGAAAATTCTAGTTCTATATCATATACTTCGTTGTCAATATTGCCAGTTAAGCCAAATCTTTTTTGTAATTCTGCTTTTGCATGTGGCAGTGCTTTTTTATATGCAAAGGTTTGATTGGTAATATCATAAGCAACTATTTTCGAGAGGTCAATAGTAATAAATACATTTTTCTTTACAATAAATCCTGCCGTGTAATAGGCGCCATTATGGTATACGAGTAAAAGTGGCTTTAATTTAAAGGGATACGTGATATCTGATGATACATTGGTTGCGTCTCCATAAATATTAATAATCTCAATAATTTTGTTATTTGCAATCGACCAAATAATGTCTTCTGACATTTGATTAAATGCGGTGGTGTATTTCCTTTCAAAAAAGTGTGAATTAAAATTTTGTTCAAGTGGTAAAGCAGCATATTTAGTTTTGCTTAAGTGCATAATTTTTTCTGCTACGATATCTCTAAATTTATTGATGGATTCGCCGCGCCCTTCTGTAATATACGTAGTCATGGAAAGTCTACTTAGTTGATAGGAGTTTACGTCAAATCCTGTAACTGGTATTGTGGTATCTGTGTATACAAGCCTATATGTTTTTTGGTTGTATTGCCCGGATGTAATTTGTAATGCTTGATTTTTACGCAAATAGCTTTTTTCAAGTTGCACGAGGTCGTTGTAGATTTGTCTACTAGCAGTTGCAACACCTTTCGTACCAAGCTCTTTGCATATATCCTGTACCGTTCGAGGTTCAATTTCTAGTAACTGATAGATAAAATGAAGCCTTTCTAGTTGATTCATAGTTTGCAATTAAAATGCAAACATAATGATTAAATGGTTAAATGATAACTGATTGGGCTAAGTTTGTAATTGACACCACGTTATTAATCGGACTAATCTGGGGGGAGAAGTTATTGATTTAGAGCGTGGTGTTTTTTTGTGCCCTAGAATGAAGTGGATTAAACCTTTTTGCAATTCAGTGGTCTTAATCCAATCATGCAAAAAAGAAGTCTTTCAAAATATGATTATGTCAAAGTAATTCTGATAGCCTTTGGACTTTATTTGGTTACATATACAAGCCATAAAGCATTCGTAAAAACTAAAGCAAATACTGTTACGGTAGGCGCTAGCAATAAATAAAGTATTTTTTGTTTCTTTTTTTATTGTAACTATATCTCATGCACAATGTAAAATATACCAGGGCAGGTATGC
>JBMSJE010000033.1:0-15943 GCA_049418605.1 Sediminibacterium sp.
TTTTGTGTTTGACTATCCTGAAATTACAAAGAGTTTATCTAGCCTCGATTTATAATTTTTAGCCTCGATTTATAAATTTCACCCGCCCACCAAAAAAATTATAAATCTTTTTTACGGTGCATAAAAAAGCAAAAAGCCCAAATGGCTGTTGTGAGTAAAAGTGATAAGGCTATTTGTGTGGGCACTTCCGACAATGACTTTTCGTAAGCAGTTTTTAAATCTTTACCAAACCTACCTATAAACGCAGGTGCCACAATCATGCGGTCCGAAATTTCAAAAGGTAAATACCTGCCTAAATCGCCACCTATTTTTTCGGCTTTCATTTTTATATAACCAGTGGCAATATTTTCTACAATCAGGTAGTAAAATAAAAATATTCCGAGCGCTATAAATGCTTTTTTAATAAGATATCCGAGTAAAAAAGCGATTGAAAGTTGCGCAAAGGTTTGTAAGAAAAAGAGTCCAATATAATATGATTGATCCCAAATTTTACTGGTATCAAATGTGCTGGCATAGATGCTAAAACCAATGGCAACAAGGGTATAGAGTA
This sequence comes from Sediminibacterium sp., assembly GCA_049418605.1. Classification (GTDB taxonomy): domain Bacteria; phylum Bacteroidota; class Bacteroidia; order Chitinophagales; family Chitinophagaceae; genus Sediminibacterium. Next base: position 551 of record JBMSJE010000033.1, read on the forward strand.
TGGTGGTAATACTACTAACAATGAGTACATCCATTAATTTGCTGGTCATAAATTGACGCCTAGTCCAGCCATCAATCACATTTTGACGCTGTGTTTTGTACTGGTACTCGTTGGTGACCAGCATAATCACAAGGATAGATGGAAGAATTACAAAAAACGATGAAATGTACGCAACCGTATGCCATGTTTCAGGGAAAGCAAAGGGATTGCCTAATAACATTTTAGCGAGCATGTCAGTACCTTTTTGTGTTGTAATGTTTAGGTACACATTATAAAACATGAGGTTGGCAGCAGGATAGGTAAGAAGCACAATAATAAGCATGGCCCAAAACGCGGGATACTTTTTAATTTTTAGCCATTCTATTTGAAGTAATGAAAACATAATGTTTGCGTTAGTCGTTGGTTAATTCAAAAAATTTAGTTTCTAAACTTTTCTTTTTGAGTTGTAATTGTTGCAGTGTAATACCTTTTTCAAAACAGTATTTGTTAATATGGTCTAGCTGCGCTGTTCCAACTGGGTAAAATAATTGAAGGCAACCCACATGTTTTTTTACTTTGGTAAAACCGCCCATATCTTGCACCATATTTTCAAGCGCATCATTATCGGCAGCTGCAATTTCTACAATATCTTCTTGGGCGAGTACTTCATCTACTGGGCCTGCGGTTAACAGGTTGCCTTTTTTTAAAATGGCCACATGGGTACACACTTTTTCTACTTCGTCAAGTAAATGGCTGGCCATAATAATGGTTTTACCAGATGCTGCAAGTGATTTTATGAGCTCTCTAATTTCTGCGATACCAACAGGATCTAGTCCATTGGTAGGTTCGTCAAACACCAGCACATTTGGATTTCCAAGTAATGCCGCACCAATCGCAAGACGCTGTTTCATACCTAAACTGTAACTGCTAAATTTACTTTTTTTGCGCTCTTCTAATTTTACAATGCGAAGCACTTCATCAATATCTGAGCTACCACCTCTACCACTAATGGCTTGTGTAATTTTTAAATTATCTACCGCAGATAAGTAGTGGTAAAAATTAGGCGTTTCTAGTAAAGAGCCTATTTGTTTTCTGTTGTTGGTTTGTGGCGAATTGCCAAACCAACTATACTTACCCGTATCGGCGTGGAGTACGTCTAAAATAATACTTAGTAGGGTGGTTTTACCACTGCCGTTAGGCCCTAGTATACCAAACACAGCACCCGCGGGCACTTCAAAACTTACGGCATCGAGCGCTGTTAGTTTACCGTAGTTTTTTGAAACGCCGGTAATTGTTAAAATTGGATGCATAGGAAAAATTAATTTCTGATGGGTCTACCGCTTTTTAAAACACTTTGAATACGTTCTAGTGTTTTTTTCTCGCCGCATAAACTTAAAAAAGCTTCACGCTCTAAATCTAGTAAATATTGTTCAGATACCAGGCTTTGTTCACTAAGGTCGCCACCGCACATCACATACGCTAGCTTCTTTGCAACTACTGCGTCATGTGCGGTTGCATAGCCTGCTTTTTGCATGCCATTGATACCCGCAAGTAATGCGCCAAGCGCAGATCTTCCTAGTACTTTTACGTCTTTACGAACAGTAGGCATGGTATAACCTTGTGCGTGTAAATCCATCACCGCCGATTTTGCAGTAGCAATTCGCCTACCCATATTCATAACAATATGATCTTGTCCTTTTCTTAAAACGCCCATATCAAAAGCTTCGGCAGCTGATGTTGCTACTTTTGCAGTTGCAATAGACAAGAATCTATTTTTAAGTGTAATGGTTTCTGGTTCTTCGTCGTGCATTTCATCACCGGCGCGTAACACAAATTCTTTGGTGCCACCACCGCCCGGAATAAGCCCTACGCCCAGTTCTACAAGGCCAATATAGGTTTCTGCAGCAGCACAAACCACATCGGCGTGTAAGCTCATTTCACAGGCGCCACCAAGCGTTAGCGCGTGTGGCGCAACAGCTACTGGTATACTAGAATAACGCACACGCATCATGGTGTTTTGGAACATTCTGATGGCCATATCTAACTCGTCATATTCCTGCTCAATAGCAAGCATAAATATCATACCCACGTTAGCACCTGCACTAAAGTTGGGGCCTTCGTTGGCTATCACTAATCCATTAAATTTTTCTTCCGATAATGTAATTGCTTTATTAAGTCCTTCGAGTACTTCGCCACCAATGCTATTCATTTTTGAATTCCACTCAAAACCTGCGATACCATCACCAATATCATATAAACGGCAAGCACTATTTTTCCAAATCAGCTTGTCGGCTTTATTTTTTAATACTAAAAATGCATCACCACCCGGAAGCGCTTTGTAAGCGCCCGATGCTACATCGTAACAAAGTTTTTTCCCGTTTTCTACTTTGTAAAAACTAGTAATGCCATTTGCTAGCATGGTGTCTACCCATGGCGCAACCGCATGGCCAGCGGCTTTCATGGCTGCAACTGTTTTTGCAACACCAAGGGTGTCCCAACTTTCAAAGGCACCAATTTCCCAACCAAAACCAGCCATCATGGCGTCATCTACACGGTAGAGTTCGTCACTAATTTCTGGAATACGGTGTGAAATATAAGAGAATAAGCCATAATGAAATGCTTTGTAAAAATCGCCGGCTTTATCTGGTGCTGCTTGTAATAATTGAAGTCTTTGTTTTAAATCCTCAATGGGTTTAGCAGCTTCTAAGCTTGCAAATTTTGGTTTATTGCGTGCACCGTATTCGAGGGTTTGTAAATTGAGGGTTAAAATTTCTTTACCTGCTTCCGATTTTAATTTCTTAAAAAATCCTTGACCCGTTTTATCACCCAGCCAATTATTTGCGAGCATTTTTTCTAACCAAGATGGGATATTAAAAATTGCGCGCGCCTCATCGTTAGGGCAGTTGTCTGCAACACCTTTGGCAACTTTTACAAGTGTATCAATACCAACAATATCTGCGGTTCTAAATGTTGCCGATTTTGGACGTCCAATAATGGGTCCGGTTAGGGCTTCAATTTCATCGATGGTTAGGCCTAATTTTTCCATGCTATTAAAAATGAGCATGATGCTAAACACCCCTATACGGTTGGCGATAAAGGCAGGTGTGTCTTTACAATGCACCGTTGTTTTGCCTAAAAAAACATCGCCATATTCCATTAAAAAATCTACTACATCTGGGCTTGTATGTGGTGTAGGAATAATTTCTAATAAACGCAGGTAGCGTGGTGGATTAAAAAAGTGAGAACCACAAAAATGTTTTTGAAAATCTTCAGATCTTCCTTCTGCCATTAAATGTATAGGAATACCAGAAGTGTTTGAGGTTACTAGGGTACCCGGCTTTCTGTACTTTTCAATTTTTTCGTACATCATTTGTTTGATGTCGAGTCTTTCCACCACCACTTCAATAATCCAATCTACACCCGCTATTTCTTGTAAGTTGTCGTCAAAATTTCCAGTCGTAATTTTTTTAGCCGTTGCTTTTGTATACACCGGCGATGGATTACTTTTTAATGCAGCCTGTAAAGCATCGTTAACAAGTTTGTTGCGCTCTTGTGGTTTGGTACTTTCGATGGCTTCTTTTGGAACCATATCAAGTAGTAAAACATTGACACCAATACCTGCAAAATGACATGCAATACGGGAGCCCATCACACCGCTTCCTAAAATGGCAACTTTTTTAATACTACGCTTCATAAAAATGCTTTGCGTAAAATTAGTTAGTTATGCAACTATTTTAATCAAGGGGGCCAACTATTTTTTCAACATACCGGTATTTTGGGCCTTGGTGGAGGATATTTACCTTTTAACCATTTTCGACCTAAATTGCCCCTCAATCTGTTATTTTTGTAGTGTATGGAAGTTACCCCTCAATTAATTGACCAATTGGCCCATTTATCCAGGCTTTATTTTACCGATGAAGAAAAGGCTTCGGTACAGCAAGACCTGCAAAAAATGGTGGCTTTTGTGGAGCAGTTAAACCAAGTGGATACGACAGGCGTGGAGCCATTACTTCATATGGGCGGCAGGGTTAATGTTTTAAGAGAAGATGAGGTAAGTCAAACCATTACAAGAGCCGAAGCACTTTCCAATGCACCCGGCGCAAGCGATGAATATTTTCGAGTACCAACGGTGATTAAAAAATAAACAACCTATGTCTGAAGCGATTATTAAGTTAGAGGAAATTAAAAAAGATTACTACATGGGTAGTCAGGCGATTACCGTTTTAAAAGGTATTACCCTCGATATTTTTAAAAATGAATACGTTGCCCTGATGGGTCCGTCGGGGAGTGGTAAATCTACCCTCATGAACATACTAGGTTGCCTCGATTCTCCAACCGGCGGTAAATATATTTTGAATGGCAAAGACGTAAGTAAAATGCCTGACGATGATTTAGCCGAAGTACGTAATTCTGAAATTGGATTTGTATTCCAGCAATTTAATTTATTACCTCGTTTATCGGCCGCAGAAAACGTGGCACTTCCATTAATATATGCGGGCGTCTCTAAAAAAGAACGTATCGAAAGAGCCCTCGAAGCACTTGATAAAGTAGGCTTAGCCGATCGTAGCCACCACAAATCCAACGAGCTTAGTGGCGGTCAAATTCAGCGTGTGGCGATTGCCCGTGCCCTGGTAAACAATCCAGCTATTTTACTCGCCGATGAACCTACCGGTAATTTGGATTCTAAAACTTCTGTGGAAGTGATGGAAATATTTGGAAAAATTAGAGCAGCAGGTAATACTGTGGTGCTTGTAACCCACGAAGAAGACATTGCTGCCTACGCCCACCGTGTGGTGCGCTTACGTGATGGTCTGGTAGAAACAGATATCACGAAATAATCCCTTCCATTTTGAACTTTTAGGTATTTTGTTTGTTAACGAAACAAAGACAGTAATAGCGCTATGGCACAAAAGATATATACCAAAACAGGAGATCTAGGTTTAACCTCATTAATAGGGGGTACTAAAGTGCCTAAAAGCAATTTAAGAATTGAAACTTATGGAACGGTCGATGAACTGAACTCATATATTGGACTCGTGTCTGATATGTTTGCGCATGACCATACCCGCAGTTTATTAAAAGAAGTACAAGACCGTTTGTTTACGGTTGGATCTTCACTTGCCTGCGACCCAGACAAGGAGCCACTTATGAAAATCCCCGATTTAAAAGAAGAAGATATTACTTTATTGGAGCGTGAAATAGACGCCATGAATGAAGTACTTGTTCCTATGAAATCATTTATTATTCCGGGTGGTGATGTTGCGGTTTCTCATGCGCACGTTGCGAGATGTATTTGCAGAAGAGCAGAAAGAGGTTGCGTGAATCTTTTAGAAAACGAATTATTTGTTGATCCGCTTGTGATTAAATACCTGAACCGTTTATCGGATTATTTATTTACGTTAGCCCGCTTTATTTCGCACACCAATGGTGCGCAGGAACTAGCCTGGAAGCCACGCGTATAAGTTGTATAGCTTCTTATTGGGCTTCTACTATAAACCCATCCTTCATATGTACCACACGATCACTCATTTTTGCGAGTGCTTCATTGTGCGTTACAATTAAAAATGTTTGACCCATTGTTTTTTGTAAATGCAAAAACAGTTCGTGTAACTCTTGTGCATGTTTGCTATCTAAATTTCCAGTAGGCTCGTCTGCAAAAACAATATCCGGATTATTAATGAGCGCTCTTGCAACAGCAACTCTTTGTTGTTCTCCACCTGATAGTTCTGAGGGTTTGTGTGATGCTCTATCTTCTAGTCCTAATATTTTTAAAAGTTCAAGTGCCCTTGTTTCTAATTCATTTTTATTGGTGCCTGCAATCCATCCCGGAATACATACATTTTCGAGTGCTGTAAACTCCGGTAATAAATGGTGAAATTGAAACACAAAACCAATATGTTGGTTTCTAAATTTTGCGAGTTCCTTTTCTTTTAAGGTATCTATGCGCTGGTTGTTGATCCAAATTTCGCCCGAATTGGCCCTGTCTAAACTGCCCAAAATATGCAGTAAAGTGCTTTTTCCAGCGCCCGATGAGCCTACAATACTTACAATTTCCCCCTTATTAACAAAAATATCTACGTCTTTTAGCACCGAAAGGCCGTTGTAATTGCGGGTAATATTAGTAGCTTTTAGCATGGATATGAGTTTGTTATACAGGTTTAAAGGCCTTAATGTTACTACAAACCTACATTAGTGCGGGTTAAATTTAGCGAATATTAATAATTTGTTTACAGCTGGTGGGCAACTCCAATTTGGTTATTTGAAAGATACGGCTACATTTGCAAAAATATTAAACACTGCATTATGTTTTGGACTTTAGAATTAGCCAGTTATTTAGAAGAGGCTCCTTGGCCTGCTACTAAGGACGAATTGATCGATTATTCTATCCGTAGCGGTGCGCCTATCGAGGTCGTTGAAAACCTTCAAGAACTAGAAGAAGAAGGTGATGTATTTGAAAGTATCGAAGACATTTGGCCAGACTATCCTAGCCAAGATGATTTCATGTTTAACGAAGACGAATACTAGAACGCAGCCCATGATACTTGATGAGCTTACGCAACTAAAAAAATATGTAAAGGTCCACCCAAGATTTGAGGTGGCCTTTGCTTATATAGTAGATACCAATTTTGATACTATGCCAGAAGGCAAGTATGAAGTGGATGGAAAAAATATAATTGCCATTATTGCAGATGGTCCTGGTGTTCCAATTTTAGAATCCTGCGCCAGTTTTGAATGCCACAATACCTACATTGATATTCAAGTTTGTTTGAGTGGTATCGAAACAGTAGGTTGGAAATCACGCAGCACTTGCCTAGAACCAAGAGGCGAATACGATGCAAAAAGCGATGTCTTATTTTTTGAAGACGCGCCCGATCATTTCTTTAAACTACACGCCGGTCAGTTTGGAATATACTTTCCAGACGACGTACATGCACCCATGATTGGTGAAGGAAAAATCAGAAAACTAATTTTGAAAGTTAAAGTAGACTAACTGCTTTTCTTAAACGTAAGTTTAAAATAAAGTAGTACAAGCGATAGAGCAAGCACAATGGTGTTGGCCGCTATTACTGGACCGCTGCCTGTACTAATGCCATAATACAACCAAATAACAGTGCTTAGTACTACAATGAGTATCATATAAATGCTCAAATCACCAACACTCTTTGTTTTATAAGCCTGCCATACCTGTGGCATAAAAGTAATGGCACTTAAAAAGGCGCCGATATATCCGATAATTTCGTTCATAAATTATGATTGAGATCTGCGTTAGAATTGTGTGTTGCGAATTGTCTATTCTGGCGAATCTTGAATGCCTAATTTTTGCATCACTTCGTTGCTTACACCTGTCATTGAAAAACCTCCATCATGGAATAGGTTTTGCATGGTAACCATGCGTGTAAGATCAGAAAATAAAGTAACACAGTAGTTAGCACAATCTTCGGCAGTGGCGTTACCAAGTGGTGCAATTGCATTTGAGTAATCGTAAAAATCACCAAAGCCTTTAATGCCCGTACCTGCGGTTGTTTTTGTTGCCGATTGAGAAACGGTATTGATACGTACCTTTTTTTCTAAACCATAATGATAACCAAAACTACGCGCGATAGATTCTAGCATTGCTTTAATGTCGGCCATGTCGGTATAAAAAGGGAAGGTTCTTTGTGCAGCCATATAAGAAAGCGCAACAACGCTACCCCACTCATTAATCGCATCTAATTTTTTAGCTACCGATAACATTTTGTGAAATGACATCGCAGAAACATCAATGCCTTTCATGAAGTAATCGTAGTTAGACTCGGTGTATGGAACATTTTTTCTGATGTTCACACTCATACCAATAGAGTGTAGTACAAAATCTATTTTACCACCTAGTACTTCTTGCGATTCAGTAAATAATTTAGTAAGGTCTTCGATACTAGTAGCGTCGGCAGGAATAATTTTTGAATTAGTAGCCTCTGCTAATTTATTGATCTCACCCATACGCATTGCGATAGGGGCGTTGGTTAATACAAATGTGGCACCTTCTGCGTGTGCTTTTTCGGCAACTTTCCATGCAATAGAATTGGCGTCTAATGCACCTGTAATAATACCTCTTTTTCCTTTTAATAAGTTGTAAGCCATAGTTTGTTGTTTACGTATCGTAAAAGTAAATAAAATAGATTAAATGACCCTTATTCTTCCACCATTTCTGTGGCGGTAGCAATAGCAGCCGGGGTTGGCTTCTCGCCACTCAGCATTTGAGCAATAGCGTTGATGCGCTCCTCTTTACTGAGGCGTTTGATATGTGTTGCAATGCTATTTTCTTTCGCCTGCTTGTATACAAAAAAGTGTGCGTTGGCTTTTCCAGCAATTTGAGGTTGGTGCGTGATACAAATAATTTGTCTACTCGCAGCTAAACCCTGCATAATAATGCCCACTTGCTTAGCCGCTTCACCAGAAATACCCGTATCTATTTCGTCAAAAATAAGCGTAGGTAAATTAACCGATGTTGCTACCAACGATTTAATACAAAGCATGAGCCTACTTAATTCTCCACCACTTGCTACTTTTTTAATAGACTCGTATTTGCCACTTTTATTGGCGTCAAATAAAAATTCAATTTGATCGGCGCCGTTAGCGTTCAGGTTAGTGTTTGTAATACTAACCTGTATACTTGCATTGGGCATACCTACTTGTGCCAGTAATGTATTTACAGATTTTTGTAAAGGAGCCGCCTGCGATTTACGCGCCGCAGAAATTTTTGTTGCAATATCAGTGGCTGCAGCAAGCGTTTCTTTTTCCTCCTTGGTATGCGCTGCAATAGCGTCATCTATATTTTGAACGGCTAATAATTTTTCGGATAATGACGCCCAAATGTCTAAGAGTTCCTGTGTAGTAGTAACGCTATGTTTTTTTAAGAGCTTAAAACCAGCAGCCATACGCTCATTAATCGTATGTAGTCTTTCTTCGTTGGTAGAAATGGTGTTTTCTAAACGTGAAAGCTCTGAGGCAATATCCTGTAACTCTATATGGGTAACTTGTAAACGGTTAATCAGTTCCGAAACGCCCTCATGCACGCTGGTAAAGGGTTGTAGCTGTTGCAGCATTTGCTTTACCACGCTTACCACCGGTGTTTCGGCGTAGGCAAGGGCATGACTGGTGCCAGCAAGCGCCGTTTTTATCCCTTCGGCGTTGTTTAAAAGCACGAGCTCCTGCTCCATTAATTCTAATTCGTTGGTTTGAAGTTGTAACTCTTCAAATTCATCGAGTAAAAACTGATTGTAATCGGCTTCTTTGGTAAACGCTTCTTTTTGTGCAAGCAGCGCTGCTAATTTTTTTTGTGCCGATAAATATGCTTGGTAACTATTTGTAAAAGATTGTAATAAATTTTCGTTGCCTGCTAGTGCATCAATTACCGTGCGTTGAAAATCTGTGTTGCCTAATTCAAGTGTATCAAATTGTTGGTGCAAATCTACCAGTAACGACGCCACACCACGCAGCGTTTGTAAGCTTGCCGGTGTGTCATTAATAAATGCACGCGATTTACCAGTTGGTGCAATTTCTCTACGCAGCACTAGTTCCGAATGGTCTATATCCATGTCTTCTTCTAGTGATTGTAAATAAGTAGTAACTGCTTTGTTATTAGCGATAGAAAAATAACCTTCTATAAAACATTTTTTGTCTTTGCTTACAAGACTGCTGCTATCGGCACGCTCTCCTAAAATTAAACTAAGGGCACCCATCAAAATACTTTTACCCGCACCTGTTTCGCCGGTAATAATACTTAGCTTATCAGAGAAATCAATTTCGATTTCATCAATGATTGCATAGTTTTTTATGTGGAGCTTTGTAAGCATAGTTCTAATCTGCTGCAATTTAGGTAAAACAAACTATTTGCAGCGCGCAATACCCGCTTTGGCACGCTGGTCCAATGAGTTTTTATAACTATGTTCTTCCATAGCCAAACACTGCTCATAAAAAGAGATGGCTTCCTGTTTTTGACCGCGCTTTTCTAGTATTTGCCCAGCTTGAAGCGCAGCCCTTGCCGCAAAATAAGCGGTTTGATTGGCGCCTAGTTTAATGGTTTCTTTATAATAGGTAATAGCTTCTGTGTCTTTACCGAGGTCTTCATAAATGCGGCCAATACGGTATACATATTCTAGTTTATCTGCGGGGCTTGTAAACTGTTGTTGTTTGCCTTGTAAGAGTGCTAGTGCCTCTTTGGTGTAACCACCATCAGTTAGCAGCCTCGCCTTTAACAGAAGGGAGTTAGGCCAAACACCCAACTTGGCTTCTTTTAATGCTTGTTTGTCTGCGTCCGTGTCTGTGCCGCCGCGCAAAAAAATTTGCTTGCGCGCCGCCGAGGCGGCGCGCATATCGCCCTTCAAAAAATTTGCCCAGCTCAGTTTTTGAAGCGCGTCTTTAATGTAAAAATTGCCTTTAAATTGTTCGGTGTATTGGGTCAATAGCGGCGTGGCACCGTCCAAATCTAATGCGTATAGTTTGGCGCAGCCCAGTTCAAAATCCCAAAAGGGTAGGGATAAATAATCGGCACTTTTATTTCTGTTTTCAATAATGCTTTTAGTGGTGGCGCTGGCTTTGTGGTTAAGTGCTAAGTTAGCGGCGGTCCAGGCGTGCAAATGATTGTTAACGAGGTCTAGTTTTTTATCTTGTATAAATGCAAGTGCGGCATCTTTTTCATTTTGTAAATGAAAAAGCAGGTAGGGATAAATAAAATGTGATTCGGGGCTAAATAATTTGGCCCACACATCGGTACCATTTGCAAAATTAGCCACCATTTTCATGCCTTCTTTTTGTGACCCGCGCATGCCTAGTAAACTCGTTAACCACTGATAGCCTTTTGGCACCGTGCCCACAATACCGTGCAGTGCGCCATAGAGTAAATCATCACCGGTAAAGGCTGGAAATTTCTTGTTGTTTTCTTCGGCAAGTAGGTAGGACCTTCTGATATCCCATCCAGCGTCCCAGAAGTGCCCAAATTTTAACGATACCATGGCGCGGTGGATGTATACATTGCTGAGGCAGTAATTGTACAGCGCTGTGTTTTTAGGCCCTTCTTCAAGCGCTTTAATGTTTCGTTCAAAATTTTTAAACCGTGCTTTATAATCGGCAGGATTTTCTAGTAAAAACAGCACATAAAAATCGGTGTAGGCATCTAGTAAAACGGGTACTAAATTTTGCGGATTTTGCTCCTTTGCTTTTGCAATGAGTGCAGTAGCCGGCGCAATTTTTAATTTATTAACTTCTTGGTAGGCCTGAATGCAAGTGGCATTAAAATCATATATTTTTTGCGCGCCAATATTATTTGAAAACAAAAGCCCCCCAAAAAAAAATCCCAATAAAAGCGCGCGCTCAAAAAACAGCCGTCTAAAATGCACAGAATACAAAACTGGATTTCCAAAATGGATCCTCTTTAATACTAAATGTGCGCTGCGCTGTTTCATGTCTTGTATGAATATACCAAAAATAAGAAAGGGTAGCTGTTAAAGCTACCCTTTACTCAAATATTATACGGTTAGGTATTATTTTTTGTCTGAACCATCAAGGTTAGCGTCTACTAAAATACGACCGCAGTTTTCACATACGATGATTTTTTTGTGTAAACGAATTTCTGATTGACGTTGAGGCGGAATAGAATTAAAGCAACCACCACAAGCGTCTCTGTCAACAGCAACAACGGCTAAACCATTACGGTAGCTGTTACGGATACGGTCGTAGCTGTACATTAAACGCTCGTCGATATGACCACGCGCATCTGCACTGTTTTTGTTTAATGCTGTTTCTTCTTTTTCGGTATCAGCGATGATTTTTTCTAACTCACTTTTTTTGTGGTTAAGTACGCCTTCTTTTGAAGCCACTGCTTTTTTAGCAAGATCTAACGCTTTAATTTTTTCAGTTAGCTCTTCGTTGGCATCTCTAATGTGTTTTTCACACAATTTGATTTCAAGTTGTTGGTCTTCAATTTCTTTATTGATGGCTTCAAACTCACGGTTATTTTTTACGTTCTCGCTTTGCTTTTCGTATTTAGCAATAAGCGCTTCGCTATCTTTCACCATCGATTTTTTTCCTTCGATGAATTCAGAAATACCGTTGATTTCTTCTTCGATACGTGTTTGACGTGCATTTAAACCAGTGATCTCGTCTTCAAGGTCACTTACTTCCATTGGAAGCTCACCTTTTAAAACTTGAATTTCATCTAGCTTACTATCTATCTTTTGAAGTTGAAGAAGGTTTTTTAATTTGTCTTCTACAGAGAAATCTTTAACTGATGCCATACTATAGGATTCTTTTGAAGTTTAATATTTGTGGAACCGGGTCCTGCGCCTTACATGAAATACCCAACCGGATTGGTTTTTGTATCTGATTTAAGGACGGCAAAGGTAGGGAATTTAGGTTGTAAAAGTTCAACTAAAAGCTCCACCGTGTATTGTTCGCTCTCAAAGTGCCCAATATCGGCTAGTAAAAGCTGCTCATTGGCATCAAAATAGTCATGGTATTTGAGGTCAGATGTTACAAAAGCGTCAACCCCCATTTCTAGCGCTTTTTGGGTCAAAAAGGCCCCAGAACCACCACAAATGGCTATTTTTTGGAGTTTTTTGCCTAAAAATGGGCTATGTTTAATAGTAGGAATTTTAAATATATGAGCCAAATTTTGTAAAAAATCGGCCTCTGTAACTGGTACTGATAAATGACCTATTATTCCAGCGCCAATACCCGGTCCGGCGCCTGGTTTAGGGTCTAAAATTTGTACCTGGCTAAGCCCTATTTTTTGGGCTATTTTACCGTTAACCCCATCAATCACATTATCGAGGTTGGTATGAATGGCATAAATGGCAATATCGTGCTTAATGGCAGCTATAACTGCCTTTTCTATATAGGTAGTGCCATTTATTTTTTTAAGACCACTAAATAGGATGGGGTGGTGTGCTACCACCAGGTTACAACCCCTTGCCACCGCTTCAAGAATTACAGCTTCTGTGGCGTCAAGGGTGCAAAGTACGCCGTTGCAAGTCATGTCTGTGGTTCCGGTGAGAAGTCCACAGTTGTCGTAAGCTTCTTGTAAATGCAGCGGTGCTATATTTTCTAAGTGGTCAACTATTTCTTTTACTTGCATGTTTGTTATTTGCGTTCCGCTAAATTACCTTCATTCTATAATTAATCCGATGTCTGCAACCGATTTTCTTTTTTTAGATGGTCATTTGATCCGCCAAGATAAGGCCAACCTATCGGTTAACAACCGCTCTTTTAGGTATGGTGATGGTTGTTTTGAAACCATTAGGGTCGTGAACGGACAAATTAAGCTAGCGCCACTTCATGTTGAAAGACTCTTTACCAGTATCGACGCATTAAAATTTAACAAGCCCTCTTATATGAACGCAGAGTGGCTTGAAAAAAATATTTTAGAAGTGGTCTATAAAAATGGCCACCAAAAATTAGCACGCGTAAGGGTCATGATATTTAGAGGCGATGGTGGACTCTACGATCCAGAAAATCATTTTCCGCACCACCTCATTCAAAGTTTTAAACTTGGAGAAGCTACACAGGAACTCAATCAAAACGGACTCACGCTTGGTATTTATAAAGCAGCAAAAAAATCTTCGGATCATTTTTCGATGATTAAATCCAATAATTACCTGCCTTACGTAATGGCTGCACTTTGGGCCAAAGAAAATAATGTGAACGATGCTGTTCTTTTAAATCATTCGGATAATGTAGCTGATACCACCATTGCTAATTTATTTATTATCAAAGACGGTATCATTAAAACGCCCGCCATTACAGAAGGTCCTGTTGCGGGTGTCATGCGCCGTTACCTGATTAAAACGCTTCGTGCACATAATTATGAAGTAGAGGAAACAACAGTATCTGTTGCCGATGTTTTAGAAGCCTCCGAAGTTTTTTTAACTAGCGCCATCCATGGTATTAAATGGGTCAAGCAAATAGAAAACGCCCATTACAACAATTCGCTGATACCGGTGTTATACAAAGAGTTTATACAAACTTTATGAAGCCAGTAGTATCTATCATGTGGTTTAGGAGAGACCTTCGTTTGCAAGACAATGCAGCCCTCTTTAATGCCTTACAAGCAGCCAGCCAATCTGGCGGCGCGCCCGTTTTACCCCTCTTTATTTTTGATAAACAAATATTAAATAAGCTCGACGACAAATCAGACAAGCGTGTTCTATTTATTCATAACGCATTACAAAAAATGTACGAACAGTTATTGGCGTTGGGCAGTGGACTTACCGTTTTGTATAGCACACCACAAGAGGCGTTTAAAAATTTATTAGCAAAGTATACGGTATCTCATGTTTTTACCAATCATGATTATGAACCTTATGCAGTAGAGCGCGACACTGCTATTGAGCAGTTATTAGCTGCGCAAAAAATAGGCTTTTCTACTTTTAAAGACCATGTGGTTTTTGAAAAATATGAAGTGGTTAAAGACGACGGCAAACCTTACACGGTATTTACGCCTTATTCGCGCAAATGGAAAGCCTATTTAGCCAATAACCCCGTAAAGGTTTTTGACACAAAAAAGTATTCAAAAAATTATTTCCAGTATACGGCTGCGGCTATGCCTACACTGGCTTCTATGGGTTTTACAGGATCAGCAGCCACTAGTTTTCCAGCCGGTATCCTTGATGTAAATATTGTAAAAAAATATACTGACAACCGTAATTTTCCTGCCATCGAAAACAGCACTTCTAAAATGGGTGTGCATCTTAGGTTTGGAACGGTGAGTGTGCGTGAAATTTTATTACAAGCGCTTCCCTTAAACGAAACCTATGTTAATGAAATTATATGGCGTGATTTTTACCAGGCTATCATGTTTCATTTTCCAAAAGTAGGTAAGGGAGAATCGTTTAAAAAAGAATACGATTTTATCAAGTGGCGTAACAACGAAAAAGAATTTGAACACTGGTGCAATGGTACAACCGGTTATCCCATTGTGGACGCTGGTATGCGTGAACTAAATGCTACCGGATTTATGCATAACCGCGCGCGCATGATTACGGCTTCTTTTTTGTGCAAGCATTTGTTAATAGATTGGCGCTGGGGTGAAGCATATTTTGCGCAAAAACTACTCGACTTTGATCTAGCATCCAACAATGGTGGATGGCAGTGGGCGAGCAGTAGTGGTTGTGATGCAGCGCCTTATTTTAGGGTGTTTAATCCAACACTTCAAACAGAAAAGTTTGATAAGAATTTAGTATACATAAAAAAATGGATACCAGAACTTAATGAGTTAAGGTATCCAAATCCTATCGTTGTGCATGAAGTGGCGCGTAAGCGGGTATTAGAAACCTACGCAGAAGCGCTCAAATCAAAATAAAATATCTTAGATAAAGCTTATCAGTTCTACATCAAAAATAAGTGTGCTATTGGCTCCAATTTGCGCACTCACCTGACGGT
>JBMSJE010000034.1:0-15759 GCA_049418605.1 Sediminibacterium sp.
CTTCGATGGTTAAATCGGTGGCAACAGGGTGGGTGCCTGTGTGGTTAAATTTAGCAATGCCTAATTCTTCCCCTTTTGACGGTCCAATAAGTGGCCATATGCTATCCTGATTTTCTTTGCTAACATATAAAATACCAGCACCAAGTGGGCTTGAAAGCCATTTGTGTAAACTAGCGCCATAGTAATCACAATGTAAATCTGGAATATTAAAAACTAGCTGTGCAAAAGCGTGCGCGCCATCTACTAGTACTTTAACACCCTGCGCATGAGCCATGTCACAAATTTTGCGAATAGGCATTACCTGCCCAGAAATATTGATTACATGCGATACGAGCAGCAGTTTGGTTTTTGGTGTAATTGCATTTTTGTAAAGTGCTACAATTTCTTCGTCGGAAGATGGATTGAGTGGTACCGAAATTATTTTGTTAACCACCCCGTGCCTAGAAGCTACTTCTCTAAACATATCTAGCATGGCGCCATAATCTTGAACAGCCATAATGGCTTCGTCGCCAGCCTGCCATTTAAAGCCCGCAATAATGGTGTCTAATGACTCGGTGGTGTTGCGTGTAATTATAATTTCGGAAGGGTCGCAACCTGCAAGGGCGGCTAGTTTTGCCGCCACTCTTTTTTTATTTTCATACTGAACAGTGCGCATATAAAAAGCGCCAAGGCTGTTTACATATTTAATATGATCAATGTATTTATTGAGTAGTTTTTGTGGAAGTATATTATAATAACCGCTTTCTAAATTAATATATCTTTCTTGTAAAACATAATCAGCCCTCAAAGCAGCCCAAAAATCTTCATCGGCTGCAATTTTTTCTAGCGGCAGGTGGTTGTGTTTAGAAATATGTGCCTCAGCTGAAAATTTTGTAAACGGCAAAGACAATCCGGCTAATGTGAGTCTTTTTAAAAAAGTTCTTTTGTGCATAAGGGTAATTTTAATTAGTCATCGTCTTTTTCTGTTGACGGAATAATGAAAGCAGCTCTGCGCGGTGTAGGAAATGGAATGTCATTTCCTTTAATCGCATGCCATAAAATTTTACTAAATTCTAGGTCATTGTTGGTGTCTTCTTTTGCAAAATTTAATTTTTCTGATCTTCTTTGCCACTCATTGTAAGCGGTATTTTTTTCTAATAAATTATAAGAAGGAATGATGGCTTTATAATTAAACGGTGAAGGCGTATTTGTAAAGCAGCGCCACAAAGGTGTTGCAGCCGCATCATATTGAGACATCGGAGGAAGCCCTAATATAAGCTCCATCGTGCGCAGCATTCCGCTGGTAGAATAAGGTGTGTGGTCTATAAAATTTCTTTTAACAAAACCACCAAAAACATATGCCGGGCTTCTGTGTGCATCCACGTGGTCTGCGCCATTTTGTGCATCATCTTCTAAAACAAATACTGCCGATTCGTTCCAGATAGGACTTTTTGCTAAATGCTCTAAAAATAAACCAACGGCTAAATCATTATCTGCCACATGCGCATAGGGGGTTGGTCTGCCTATTCTTGTTCCTTCGGTGTGGTCGTTTCCAAAACGAACCGTATTAAAACGTGGTACCTGACCTTTTGCGAGTAATGAATCAAAATCTCTTTGCCATCTTTTAAACCTGAGCGTGTCAGGAATATTTAAATTATAGGGCTGAAAGTCTTTGCAAAAATGATCATTTAAAACAGGTACCGTTGGTTTCCCGCCCGATACAAATTCGCCATAGGAGCGGTAGCTGATACCTGCTCTGTAACAGTTGTTCCAAATAAAACCATTTTTGTTGTTGGCAATTTCTCTTTCACCTTCGCCACCATAAGTGCCGCCTCTACCAGAGTAACTAGTTGGCCATGTTTTTTCGAGATAATCAGTTGCATAGGCGCCCATACTCCAGTTGTGTCCGTCGGCACTTACTTCGGCGTCTACATAAAAATTATCTAGTAATACAAAATTACTGGCAATGGCATGTTGATTGGGTGTAATATTTTTTCCAAACAATAATAGGGAAGTATCACCATTGCCACCGGGCATATCTGCTAGCACTTGATCGTAGGTACGGTTTTCTTTGATGATGTAAAACACGTATTTAATAGGAGAAGGTTGCCCCACTTTACTAGGTATTGGATTGCCTGCTTCGATGCTATCTGCCTGTGTTAATTTAGCAGCTGAATAAGGCGTGTTTTTATAAACCGTTTTCGTATACTTTGTTAATTCAAGTGCAGTGGGGTTGCTGATAATACTCATGGTACCGGTAAATAAAGCACCAATGTACTGTTCACTATTTGAGGTTTTAGTAATGCCCATGTGGTGTATTACTTCTCCTTTTTTTCTCACAGGAGAAGGGCCAAACGGATTTGCTTTTGGTGTAAATCCTTTACCGTTAGCTACCCAAATTTTATTGTTTAAAAAACGTACACTGGTAGGGTACCAGCCTGTTGGAATAAAGCCCACCGATTTACTACTGCCTATTTTTGCAATATCAAAAACAGCCAAACAGTTATTGTCTGCGTTGGCAATAAATAATCGCTTATTTTTTTTATCAATGGCTAAGCTATTGGTGGTAGAACCACTTGGTGCATTTGGATAGAGTGCCGCGTCTAAAATTTCTACTACTTTATTTTTTGCAATGTCAATAATAGAAACGCTATTGTCATTGGCATTACACACAAATAAATGGGTATTGGTGATGAGCATTTCGTTGGGGTTGTCTCCAACAGTAATAGGTGGTGCCCAAGTTTTAGATTTTAAATCAAAAACAAGCACCTGATCAGCACCCCAACAACTAATGTATAAGGTAGATTTATTAGGGCTTAGTTTGCAAGTGAATGCTTCTGCTGCTAAACCATATTTCCCTATTATTTTTTTAGTGGTTAGATCAAAAATATAGAGCTGTTTGTCTTCTCTGGTTACAACAAATAATTGCTGTGAACTTTCGTTAATTTCTATACCTGCTGGTCCAATCTTTTCTGGCCATTTATTACCCAGTAATAAACTGTCAATAAGCACTAATTTATTGTTTTGTATAGCGTATTTATTAATGCGGTTGTCATGACCGGCACCTACGTATAAAAATTTTTCATCGGCACTAAATTTTAAACCATACCAAGATTTTGCAATGCTTACCGAGTCAATAATTTTTTCTGATTTTGTATCTATGAGTTCGATACTTTGATAGCCTTGTCCGTTATTGGAAACGGCCATGTATTTTCCGGTGTTACTTACTTCAATATTTAGCGGGAGATCTCCAAGTGCAAAGGAGGTGCCAGCAGGGGTTAATTTCCAGCCATTCGCAAGTTGAATGGTTTGTGCTTTTAATTGAATTGAAACTGCGCCAATAAAAATTAAAGTCAGTAACTTTTTCATAATTGATAATTAGTACCGAAAAGGTAGGGATTTTGGCTAAAATATATGCTTTGAAGTATATTATTATTATATTACGGGTACTATCTGACTCACATGAAAAAATTACAAATGTTAATGGCTTTCATAGTTGCAACGACTTTGTTGCAAGATGTACAAGCACAAACAAAATCTAGCCAAGCCACACCCAATATCGTACTCATATTTATGGACGATATGGGTTACGGTGATCCAGAAGTGTATGGAGGCTTTCCATACCATACACCCAATATAAACAAGCTTGCAGCTAGTGGTATGCGCTTCACTAATTTTTATGCTGCTCAGGCGGTATGTAGTGCTTCTAGGGCGGCACTTTTAACAGGATGCTATCCAAATAGGGTTGGTATTTCTGGTGCGCTTATGCCATGGTCCACTGTTGCATTAAACCCCAAGGAAGAAACCATTGCAAGTATTGTAAAAACAAAAGGATACGCAACAGGCATGATTGGTAAATGGCACTTGGGTGCTAAAGCCCCTTATTTACCTACCTCATATGGCTTTGATGAATATTTGGGCCTACCATATTCTAATGACATGTGGCCTGTTGGTTTTGATGGTATAACCATTACTGATACCGCTAATAAAAAATCTAAATATCCGCCACTTCAATTATTAGAAGGGTTTAATCCGGTGATGCCCATTAATAATTTAGAAGATCAATCAAAACTTACAACTATCTATACGGAGAGGGCTGTAAGTTTTATTGGTAAAAATAAAAACAAACCATTTTTTTTATACCTCGCGCATTCTATGCCGCACGTGCCTATTGCAGTGTCTAGTAAATATAAAAACAAAAGCGGCGCTGGTTTATTTGGAGATTTAATGATGGAAATAGATTGGTCTATTGGAGAAGTGATGAAGGCGCTTGATAAAAATGGATTAACAAAAAATACACTCATTATTTTTACCAGTGATAACGGCCCATGGCTCACTTTTGGTAATCACGCAGGCAGTACCGGCGGGCTTCGTGAAGGAAAGGGCTCTGCATGGGATGGGGGTGTAAAAGTGCCTTGTATTATGAGTTATCCGGGGGTTATTGCTCCTGGGTCAATCTGTAATAATTTGGCAGCAACCATGGATGTGTTACCAACGATTGTAGGACTTACAAAAACTAAATTGCCAACCAATGCAATTGATGGGGTAAATATTATTGCATTGCTAACCGGGCAGCCAAATGCCAACCCTCGAGATCATTTTGTTTATTATTATGACAACAATAGTCTCAAAGCCGTTAGACAAGGGGTATGGAAATTGGTATTTGCACATCAGTCTCAAACCTATAAAGCTACCGATATGGGTAAAGATGGTTTTCCGGGTAAATATGCTTCTGTGGCAGTGCCAATGGCACTCTATGATTTATCTACCGATCCAGGTGAAACACTTGATGTAGCAAAGCTCAATCCAACAGTGGTAGCTGCTTTGACAGCCATTGCGGATAGTTATAGAACATCTCTTGGTGATGATTTAACCAATATGCCTGGTACTCAAAAAAGACCTGCCGCAACCATTCAATAGTGGGTAGATAATTTTGGTGGGTAAATAGCTGATAATCATGACAACAAAATGACAAATTAGGTGTTTAATTGATTTAATTTCGTCTCTCAAATAGCATTCAAATATACGAATATGGAAAATACAAGCGCAGAAGGAAAATGCCCTTACACAGGAGCAACAGTTGCTAGTGCTACCGCTAAAATGGGTAGTGCAGGAAGTGGTACAAGAAACACCGATTGGTGGCCTAACCAACTTCGATTAAACATTTTACGTCAGCACACAGCAAAGTCTAATCCAATGGATTCGACTTTTAACTATGTTTCTGAATTTAAAACATTAGATCTAAAAGCTGTTAAGCAAGACATTTTTGATTTGATGACCAATTCACAAGAATGGTGGCCTGCCGATTATGGTCATTATGGTCCATTCTTTATTAGAATGGCTTGGCATAGTGCTGGTACTTACCGTACAACAGATGGTAGAGGTGGCGGAGGAGCTGGTATGCTTCGTTTTGCTCCACTTAACAGCTGGCCTGATAATACCAACCTCGATAAAGCTCGTTTACTTTTATGGCCTATTAAAAAGAAGTACGGCAAAAAATTATCATGGGGTGATTTAATGATTTTAACAGGTAACTGTGCACTTGAATCTATGGGCTTCAAAACTTTTGGTTTTGCAGGTGGTAGAGAAGATGTTTGGGAGCCACACGAAGACGTGTATTGGGGTTCTGAGCGTGAGTGGTTAGGCGATAAGCGTTACAGTGGTGATCGAGATTTAGAAAATCCATTAGCGGCTGTTCAAATGGGATTGATTTATGTAAATCCAGAAGGTCCTAACGGTAATCCTGATCCAATTGCTTCTGCAAAAGACATTCGTGAAACTTTTGCACGTATGGCAATGAACGATGAAGAAACCGTTGCACTGATTGCAGGTGGTCACACATTTGGTAAAACACATGGTGCTGCTGATCCAGGTAAATATGTAGGTAAAGAGCCTGCTGGTGCAAGTATTGAAGAACAAGCCACTGGTTGGAAAAATACTTTTGGTACTGGTAGTGGTGTTCATACCATCACTTCTGGTTTAGAAGGTGCGTGGACAACAACGCCTACTAAATGGAGCAATAATTACTTCGAAAACTTATTTAAGTTTGAGTGGGAGCTTGTAAAAAGCCCTGCTGGTGCACATCAGTGGAAGCCAAAAAATGGCGGTGGTGCGGGAACTGTGCCTGATGCACATGATCCTTCATTATCCCATGCGCCAACAATGCTTACAACAGACTTAGCTTTGATTTTGGATCCTGCATATGCACCTATTTCAAAAAGGTTTTATGAAAATCCAGATCAGTTTGCAGATGCATTTGCAAGAGCTTGGTTTAAATTAACACACCGTGACATGGGCCCACGTTCTCGTTATTTTGGTCCAGAAGTTCCTGAAGAAGTTTTAATTTGGCAAGACCCAGTTCCAGCCGTAAACCATACACTTATTGATGCTGCCGATATTGAGCAGTTAAAAGCTACGGTGTTGGCTTCTGGCTTAACCGTTTCTGAATTGGTATCTACTGCTTGGGCTTCTGCTTCTACTTTTAGAGGTACGGATAAAAGAGGTGGCGCTAATGGTGCAAGAATTCGTTTAGCACCTCAAAAATATTGGGCGGTAAACAATCCTGCACAACTCTCTAAAGTGTTAGATAAATTAGTAGCTATTCAACAAGGGTTCAATGCAGCAGCAACGGGAGGCAAACAAGTTTCTATTGCAGATTTAATTGTACTTGCTGGTGCTGCTGGTGTAGAAAAAGCTGCAAAAGATGGTGGATGTAATGTTACTGTTCCATTTACACCTGGTAGAACAGATGCTACCGAAGAACAAACAGATGTTGCTTCTTTTGGTGTGTTAGAACCAACAGCAGATGGTTTCCGTAATTACATTAAGCCTAAAACGCTTATTTCTTCTGAAGAGATGTTACTCGATAAATCACATTTACTAAACCTTACAGCTCCTGAAATGACAGTGCTAGTTGGTGGTATGCGAGTATTAAATACCAATTATGATGAATCTAAGTATGGGGTGTTTACAAATCGTCCAGGTGTATTAACCAACGATTTCTTTACCAACCTTATCGATTACAACACCACTTGGAAAGCAACAGGACAAAATTCTTTTGAAGGTACCGATAGAGCTACTGGCGCTGTTAAATTTACAGCAACAAGAGTAGACCTTGTATTTGGATCCAACACAGAATTACGTGCACTTGCAGAAGTGTATGCTTGTGATGATGCTAAAGAAAAATTTGTTCATGATTTTGTTGCCGCATGGAATAAAGTAATGAACCTAGACCGTTTTGATTTAGCTTAATTTAAATAGTCTAGTAAAAATATATGGCGGCATGCGTAAAACGCATGCCGCCATTTTTATGTCAAAAATTTTGAATTCGCTTACTTGCAATTACTTTTTATAGAAGCTGCTGCGTCCGGATATTTTTTATTGATGGCTAGTTGTAGTGCATTACACGCTTCTATTTTTTTACCGCTAGCGATATAGCTCATGCCTAAATAATATTCAGACTTTCCGGTGGTAGAAGTGCCTACGGCAATAGATTTGTTAAAGTAGGTAATAGCGTCTTGGTATTTTTGAGCGGTATAGAAACAAATGCCAACGTTTTCGGCGTGGGTATAGTTGGTAGGATCAATGTTTGCGGCTTTCATGTAGCAGTTTGCTGCTTTAACATACTGGCCTTGTTGAAAGGCTTTAAGGCCTAGGGCCGTATAATCACTGACCGTTTTATTATTGGCATCCACTGCGGTTCTATTAAAGAGCGCTTTTGTTTGGGTGAATGTAGCTAAATCATTTGGAAACATTTTAATAGCGCTATCTAGCATATGATTGAGGTTAGCGTCGGCTTTTCCTTTTACTTCATACATGCCTAGTAAATAATTGTTCCAAGTAAAGGGCGTATTAAAATGATCTACAATTAAATTAAACGCTTTTTTAATTTCGGTGCTGTCTTTCTTTTTTGATGCTGCAAAAATTAAATTTTTGTAATAGCTGGTTGCGTTGGGCCAGTTGTAAAATGCTTTTTTGCTACTTATTAATGCACTATCAAAATTATTTTTGGCAGCGTAAATAGCGGTTCTTAAAAAGTCGTTGTAATAGAGGTACGGGTTTACGTTGTCGCTTTCTTTTAATAAGGCAAGGGCTTCATCGTATTTTTTGTCTCTAATATAATAGCGCGCTATCATGGCTTTTAAAGGAAGTGTCGAAGAAGACATATCTGGAATTGCCGGTAGTTTTTCTACGTCTTCTGTTTTCATGACAGGGTCTGCATTTACTTCGCCCATTACAAACTTTTGAATCTTTAAAGAATCATAGGTGAGTTTATGAACGTAAATAGATGGAATAATAGCAAGTAATGCTACACTAAAAAACACACCCATCAGTGATGTGCGAAGTTTTGTGTTTTCTTGTTGGTAGCTGAGCGGTATAAAAATTAAGGCAGCTGCAATGGCTAGTATCGATTGCATAGCAGTTCGCTCAGCAGGGAAATTTAAAAAGGCATCCACTGCATAACAGGTTACCGCCATCAATAATATAGTAGCTGCTAGATGTAAATGATTAAAAGATTTATTTTTCCAAATACTAAATGTGGCAATGGGTACGAGTAAAAATAAAAGGGCAAAGCTAATGCCACCTAGTATCCCAAGGTCTGCAAACATTTCAAAAAAATCGTTGTGTGCGTGGTAGGGTACAAAAAGCTCTGTGGTATGAAAAATTTCGTACGGAATAGAAGCCAGTTTCCAGTTACCATAACCACAACCCATGAACGGATGTTTGATAGAGTAGTCGATGGCATTTTTCCATAAACGGAGCCTACTGTTTTCTTCACTAGCTACCGTAATATCTCCAATTCTTTTGGTAACGGTACCGTATCCACCTTGTGTATCTTGCATTTGAACGGCGGTATCTAAAAATACATTGGCAATAAAATAACCAATTACAACGGGTATAATTAAATACGCAATTTGTGTAAGGATGGCTTTTTTATTTTCTTTACTCTTAAAGTAAAGGGTAGTAGCAATAAAAATGATAGCTATAATAAGTAGCCCCACATAGGTAGACCTGGTATTTAAAATAAGTAGCCCTGTAACACCCATAACAAGTACAAAAGCGGAGAGTAGTTTGCTCAGTAATTTATTATTGATGATGAGCCAGAGTACAAATGGAAATTTGATTAAAATATTAGCAGCTGTAACGTTTTTGTTACCATGGTTGCCCCTTAATGCTAATATATTTTCATCGAGCCCCATAGTAGTGAGGTTGCTCGAAAAGGTTTTTAATAGCACCAAAGAATCGTAGAGTAGCACAAACGCCATAATAACCGAGATGCCCGTTAATAAAGCAGGTAATGGTTGTTTGTAAAATAAAATGGAGAGTACAATAAAAACGAGGTAAGTAGTAATTAATCGAGAGCCTGTAACGAGCGTTTCGGTAGGGTTAATGGCATAAAAATAGGAGAGAGCAGCCCAGGCCACTAAAAAGGTAAATATGATGGTAAACTTATATTTGAAAATACCCTGAATGGCAGGCGCACAATGCTGGCGGTGCATAAATATAAAAGCAATGCCTAATAAGTCTATACAGCCGGTGTATAGCCACTGAGGTCCCATTACGTCCGACGCGCCTAGATCTGGTATAAAATGAACGAGTAAATAGAGGCCCGCAAAAATGGTGGGCATAATGGGGGTTTGTGCCTTTGTATTCATAGGTACAAATATCTTAATAAAATTGGCAGATTAGTCTAACGTTTCAACAAAAGTAAACATCCATTTTACCGGATTTTGCCATTCACTTCTAAAACTACCTACCGGCGCTTTAATGAGAACCCAATTCCACCCTTTTTTTACCATAATTTTTGTTGGAGTTCTGTATTCATATCCTTCATCAATAAGTGGTATTTCAGAATTTCCTTTTTGCCCACCTCTAGCCCATACCGGCGGCGCAATAAGGGTTCCATTTACCCATACGGCACTACTTTTACTATCCCAAGCACTAACAGGTGGAGAATCGGTGGCAGGTGACCTTGAAATATTATTAAACCCTATCCAAAATTTTTTTATTCCGCTAATGTTGCTCCAAAATTTTCGGGTAGCATACCAGGTTGTGCTATCTGTTGGGTTTTGTAAATGAGATGAAACCATCGGATGCCAAAAATGTTTGAGCCACACGGTTCCGCCTTTTACTACAATATTGTTTTCCAATTTTGCTGTATCAAAAAAAGAGGGATTTTCTGGTTCGTACTTAGCGCTTGTTATCCCTTTGTTTTTAAATGGTCCAATTAGTTTCCATTCTATATTGCTATGGGCTACATATGGAAAGGGTAAATTATTGAAATAGCTTTTTTTATGCGCTATTAATTTTTTTTCAAATAATGCTAGATTGTTATTTTTGGAACTGCCTTGCCAACATCGTTCAGCAAATGTTAGCATAATTGGATAAACTGCGTTCATTTTAATCATTTCGTTTTCATTGTTTACGCGTCTGTCTGGCCATAAACAAAGTGTTGCACCTATTTTATTTGAAGAGCCTGTTGTTGTATCACAAATTTGGTGATTAAAAGTAGACACGACACCATCTAATGGATCTAGATGGTTCAGGTATAAGTTTCGTGAATCAATGGCCGGGTAATTAATTTTTGGTTTAATATTTCCATTCCACATTTGTAAATAGTTTCCATTCGGTAATGTGCCACCTGGGTCCCAGGCAACCACTTTTTTACCACGGCTATGGAGTACAGCTGCCATATTCGTTAAAAAATTTTGATTGGTGATGTGTACTTCATCACCACCAATATGAACAATGGGGAGGTCGTATGTATCACACAGTTCCTCTAAGATATTTTTACAAATTAAACTACCCGAATCCGATTGCATATCTACACCCATAGCTCTTTTAAATGCAGCACTATGTCCTGGCATGTCTATTTCTGGAATAAGTGTTATATAACGGTTTTTACAATATTGAATTAGGTCCTTCATATCCGCTATCGAATAATATTGGCCGGCACCCCTTAACATAGTAGATGCACTTGTAAGCTGCGGATATTTTTTACTTTCTAAGCGCCAAGCAATGTCTTCGGTAATATGGAAATGAAATATATTGAGCTTATAGGACGCCATAATATCAATCTGCTGCTTTAATAAATTAATTGACATAAAATTTCTGGCAGCATCCACCATGTAGCCTCGCCAACTAAAAGCGGGCCAGTCATTTATTTTTTGTTTTGCAATTAATGATTTTTGTGTTAACAACTGTTTTAAAGTTTGCAAACCATTAAATATTCCATGTGGTGACTTAGCAGTTATTCTAATTCCGTAGTCTTCAACGTTTAATGAATAAGCTTCTTCTGATTTTTCAGGAAGGTTACTTGTACTTAATTCTATTGATATGTATTTTTTTGAAACCGGAGGTTTAAATACTATTTGAATTTTTTGAGCTGCAAGTAATTGATTTATTATTCTTGCAAATGGTAAAAGTGACCTATCTTTAATAACAATGAATTGAATATTGCTTGTTGCTATAAAACCTTTTTGATAATTTATTTGTTGAGGTTGAGGAATGAGGTTAGCTTGCTGTCCTTTGGTTGCAAAAAAGAAAAATGTCGTAAAGAGTATACTTAATAGATAATAATATTTTTTAGTGTTTGGCATATTTTACAATTAAATATGGTTGTTTTTTAATCTAATTGATTCTGAATATACTTTATTTTTTTATTCTGTTTGCTTAATTAACTCAATTGCTAAACATAAAATTAAACTCTGATAAAGCAAGCCTATGTTTGTGTTACATTCAAAGATAAACTACATGTCTAAACTAGGGGTTGAAAATAAATTTATTGATGTATCGGACTATGGAAGACCTGTGGCAAATATTATTGCAGAAGCGCTTAAAAATACCCGCGTAACGGCTATTCATATTACCCTGTTATTTGGTGTTTCTGGTATATTGGCTATTGTTTATATGTTAAAGTCGCAGTTTTGGCTTGCTGGCTTTTTTCTAATTTTAAAATCTATTTTGGATGCTGCCGATGGTCAATTGGCTAGAATTAAAAATGAGCCATCTTATAGTGGCAGGTATTTAGATTCTATTTTTGATAACCTATTAAACTTTGCACTGATTATTTCAATTGCGGTATTTACTGGTACAAATACCTTGTTGGCGCTACTTGCTTTTATTTGTATGCAAACGCAGGGTACTGTGTATAATTACTATCATGTTATTTTTAGACATCATACAGCGGGTGAAATTACCAGTCAAATTTTTGAAGATGAAGTTCCAACGGCTTACCCTGGGGAGCGTCAGGTACATGTAAATATATTATACTGGTTGTTTCGTGTGTTATATAAAGTGTTTGACAAGTTGGTTTATACTATTGACCCGCGGGCTTCCATTCAGACCGAATGTCCTAAATGGTTTATGTTTTTAGTATCGTTTTATGGACTGGGATTCCAGCTCCTTATTATTGCTGTTTTTATGGCTGCCGGATGGATTGGTATGATTATCCCATTTTTTATAGGTTATAGTATACTTATTCCGGTGTTTGTGGGGATAAGAAGGGTGTATTTGCGGTAAATCAAAGTTTTGCTTTAATTTACAGCATTATGATACATTGGAAAAACAACGAGGCGCCTCAGCCACCTTATATTGCTTCTATTTTTAATTACTACTTGTCAGATAACTTAGATGGATATGCCGCCTATGACGATCTTACCCTAGAACTTGCAAAGCAAATGCCCGGTTATTTAGGCTACGAAAGTTTCAAGCATGATGGAAGAGGGGCTTTTATAAGTTATTGGAAAGATATGGATGCAGTGCGCGCTTGGGCAACTGAGCCAAAACATATTGAGGCAAAAAAATTAGGACAATCTCAATGGTATAAATATTACCATAGTGTAATTGCAGAAGTTAAAACCATGCATGTGCATGGGGGATAGGCAGTTCAAAATACATTAGAATAATATGCTTCGGTTTCTAAAAATTTCAATATTATTTTTTCTATTACAATACACAAAAATAGAGGCTCAGCCTGTAAATCTTAAGTGTGCGTTTATCTCTAATCCAATTGGTATTGATGATACTTTAATTCAATTTAATTGGGAATTATCTTTCAATGAAAAATTAAATGGACAAACTAGATATCAAATTATGATAGCTACTCGTCCGGAGCTATTGGTATTGGGGAAGCCTGATATTTATGATTCAAACTTTATAAATTCGATGATTCAGGGAGCACGTATAAACTTGCCTAAATTAAAGTCTTATACAAGGTATTATTGGACTGTAAAAATTATTGGAGGCTATAATAAAGCTGGCATTCAATCAAAAATTGAATGGTTTGAGACTGCAAAAATACAAGGTAAAGAAGGTTGGCGCGCTCAATGGATTACAGATGGTAATGATAAGGAGTATAGGCCAGCACCCTTGTTTCGCAGGTCTTTTAATTTAAAATTAAAGCCGGTTTCCGCGCGCGTTTATATTTCTGGTTTAGGGTATTATACTTTTTTTATCAATGGTAATAAAGTGGGTATTGGTTCATTAAACCCAGGCTACACAGATTTTTCTAAGCGTGTTTTATATTTATCTTATGATGTAACAAAGCAATTATTACAAGGTGCAAATGTTTTGGCAGTTGAATTAGGAAATGGTTGGTTTAATAATCAAACACCTACTGTTTGGAATTATAATTTAGCGCCATGGCGTGCAAGGCCTCAATTAATTTGTGAATTACATATTAAATACAGTAATGGATCTACAGAAATTATTGCCAGTGACAAAACATGGAAGACATCTACTGGAGCATTGCAGTATGATAATTTATATGTAGGATCTGTTTATGATGCGCGATTAGAAAAAATTGGATGGAATCAAAAAAAATTTGATGATTCAAAATGGGGGCAAGTAAAAATTACAACATCGCCAGCGCTCTTGATGCAATCTCAAATGATGCCTGAAATTGGCGTTTCACGTATGTTTAGCCCCGCGTCATTTAATAAGCTAAATCCTTACACGTATGTATATAGTATGGGTGAAAACATTGCAGGTGTAGTTAAGTTAAAAGTAAAAGGGAGTGCAGGTACTAAAATAACCATTCGTTATGGAGAATGGCTTGATAGATCTGGTAGACTTGATCAGTCCAATATAAATATGCATTTGCGAGGTGTTTTGCCAGGTGAGAAAGTGATTCAAAAAGATGAATATATACTTAAAGGGATTGGCATAGAAGAGCATATACCTTCTTACACCTATCATGGATTTCAATATGTAGAAGTAACCTCCGATAGGCCCATAGATTTAGATATCAATAGTATAAAAGGTTTGGTCCTTCATTCAATGGTTGATTCGATTGGAAGTTTTTCATGTTCCAATCAATTGTTGAATAAAATCTATGATAATTGTAAACGATCATATCTTTCAAATTTATTTGGCATACCTACAGACTGTCCTCATCGTGAAAAAAATGGCTGGATGGCCGATGGTTTTATGGTGCAAGAAGCTGGTATGTTAAATTATAACAGTAGAGCTATTTATAGCAAGTGGGTGAATGATATGGCGGATGCTCAGGAGCCTAATGGGGATGTTCCTGGCGTAGTTCCAACTTCATGGAATTGGGATTCTGATTGGGCAGGACCAATTTGGGATGCAGCCATATTTAAAGTTCCAGACTTACTTTATACTTACTATGGTGATACAAAGCCTTATGATGCTATTTATGAAACTTGTAAAAAATATTTATTATTTCTTGACAGTTGTCGCGATCAAAGAGGTTTATTAACAAAGGGGTTAGGTGACTGGCTGTACTATAAATCCATAACGCCAGTTGATTTTATGACTACTTGTTATTACTATGACGATTGCATGAAGATGGCCAAGATGTCTAGACTACTTAAAAAAGGGGACGAAGACTATTATTTAGCTAAGGCGGCCGCAATTAAAAAAAATATCAACAAGTATTTTTTTAATGCTGACAGCGTTACCTATACAAATAAAACACAACTTTCATTTGCACTACCTTTATCCATGGGTATTGTTCCAGAAGGGTATGAAAAAAAGCTTGCCGCTAACTTAGTACAAGCAATACACGAAAATGATTATAGTTTGGATTTCGGTTTTATAGGAAGTGCAGTAGTGCCCCAAGTTCTCTCCGATTATGGTTACAATGAAGTGATGTATAAGATTATTAATAAAACTACTTTACCTTCTTATGGTTATTGGATTGAAAAATGGAAAGCGACTAGTTTGTTTGAAGCATGGGATATAACAAAAAATATAGGCGATGCTTCATTAAATCATCCTTCTATGGGAAGCGTGAGTGCCTGGATGATAAAATCATTAGCCGGAATAAATATTGCCAGTGATGCAATTGCCTTTGAAAAAATAGTGATTAAACCTTCTTTCATCAACGACTTAAATTTTGTTAGGGCTTCGCATAACTCTATTAAAGGGTTGGTTGTATCTGAATGGAAGCGCATAGGGAAGTTGATTGAGTTAAATGTGGTTATTCCTGCAAATACAAAAGCGCTGATTGTTTTACCCAATAAAGAGGTGCTTGTAGGCGCTGGTAAGCATAGGTTTGAAGTGAAATCGGTATTTGATTAGGATTGTTGATTGATTTAAATTCAGGACTGCCGTTTTTCACTTCGTTCAAAACGTCTTTTAAGAAACAGGACTGTCGGCTCAATATTTTCGCCGTCTTCCCTTGACTTCTACGAGGGGCGTACCCAAACCCTTTCAGGATTGCCGTTTTTCACTTCGTTCAAAACGTCTTCCTAAAAGGTGGGTTTACCCAAACCCTTATAACTAAATGCTACGCATTTCGTTGGGTTTTTTAAC
>JBMSJE010000035.1:0-15628 GCA_049418605.1 Sediminibacterium sp.
CAGCCCTTCAAATTTATTTATCCATGCAAAATGCAGATCATTACTTTACTATCGAAAAGCCTTCCATGGCTGAATTTAAAGATAGGGGGAGTAAATTTTTAGGGTATGCCTTTCCGGTTATTACTGCGGAAAATTTCAAACAGTATTTACAAGATCTAAAAAAAGAACATCCAAAAGCGGTGCATCACTGTTTTGCATACCGGCTCGGGTTAACCAACAATGTATTTAGGGTAAGTGATGATGGAGAACCCGCTGGAACTGCTGGTAGGCCTATACTTGGGCAAATTGATAGCAGTGGCGTTACCAATACCGCCATTATTGTAGTTCGTTATTTTGGAGGTACGCTACTAGGTGTGCCTGGTTTAATTAATGCCTACAAATCTGCGGCGTCCATGGCATTACAATTAACGCCATTTGTACAAAAAACAATTGAGTGTTATTACGAACTTTCTTTTGACTATACCCAAATGGGAGAGGTGATGAATGTAGTCAAGCAATACGGATGTTCGGTGTCGGAACAGTCTATGCAACTGTTTTGTAACCTTACTATTGGTATTCCAAAAGCAAGGCTTGATGAAGTATTGTATAAGTTTAAAGACTTACACACCGTAGGTATAAAACCCTGCGCCTGATTTAACGCCTAGTTTTTTATCTGCCACCATACTTATAAGAAGTGGACAGGGTGCATATTTTTCCTCCTTAAATCCTTCGTATAAAACCTCTAGAATGCTAAGGCAAACATCGAGTCCAATAAAATCGGCTAGTTGGAGTGGCCCCATTGGATGTGCCATGCCTAGCTTCATAATCGTATCTATCGATTCTTTGGTGGCAACACCTTGATGTAATGCATAAATAGCCTCATTGATCATGGGCATTAAAATTCTATTGGCAATAAATCCTGGGAAATCATTAACTACACAAGGTACTTTTAAAAGTACTTTACTCAGTTCAACAATAGTATCGGAAGTAGTCGCACTGGTTTCTTTTCCGTTGATAATTTCCACCAGTTTCATGATAGGCACTGGGTTCATAAAATGCATACCAATTACCTGTGCTGGTCTTTTGGTAACGCTTGCAATTTCAGAAATAGAAATGGAAGAAGTGTTACTTGCTAAAATAGCGTGTGTTGGTGCGGCAGCGTCTAGTGCTTCAAAAATTGAAAGTTTAATGGCTTTATTTTCGGTCGCTGCTTCTACCACTAAATCGGCATTAGACACAGCTGTGTCAAGGGTTGTACTCGTTGTTAAGTGTGCAAGTGCTGTTTCTTTTTGAGCGGCCGTAATGGTTTCTTTGGAAACCAAACGGTCTAGATTTTTTTGAATGGTGGCAAGCGCTTTTTCGAGTTGCGCACTATTCGTATCTAATAGTGTTACATGAAACGCATGTGTTGCAAATACTTGTGCAATACCATTTCCCATGGTGCCTGCACCAACAACGGTTACATTTTTTATAGTAGACATAGAACTATTTTTTTCGCTTATAATCGCCACGTTTCCACGACTTAATAAAGTCGGCCCAAGCTGCTGGATTTAAAATATTCATGGGCGGAATTTGTCCAGCATAATAATATTTATTGGCTTGTTGGCGTAACTGGTAATTGACCGCTTCTCTACCATCGGATGGCAAGGAGTTGAGTAAAATTTTATTCCGCGCTTCGTCCGTATTTTTTCTGGCAACCTCATACATGTCATCATTTACTTTGTTGTTTACAAAGTCTCTTTCAAATTGTTCGCGTGTAGGTCTTGGTTTTAAAATGGTAGCTGGTAAATAAACAGTGTCACTTACCATGAGTTGAATAACGCTGTACTGATTTTCGGTGAGGTTGGCTGGAATATCAATGCGTCTATCTTTAAAGCCAACACAAGAAAAAGTAATTTTATCACCCTTTAAAACAGCAATTGAAAAAACGCCATCCGGGCTGGTAATGGTACCTCTTCCTTTTCCTTCTACAATAATACTTGCTGAGGGGATACCTCTTAAACTATCGGCGGTCATCACTACTCCATAGAGTTGCACAACCGAGTCTCGATAGGCTGAATTTTGAGCCTTGGCCTTGCTAAGGCCACAAAAGGCAATTCCAATAAGAAGGATGCGTAGCATTTTATTCATCGGCTCAAAAATACGAATGGTTTTGACAATAAAAAGGCAATAAATGACTCTGTTTATGGCAAAGTAAGGGCTACAGCAATTAACTTTGCACACTTCTAGCTTATTTTAACAAAAACTTGCGTGACCATGACCGAAGAAGCGATATTACAGGCACTTAGCAATGTGCAAGAGCCCGATTTAGGAAAAGACCTTGTCACCTTAAATATGGTGAAAGATGTGAAAATTAATGGCAACGATGTGAGTTTTACCATTGTGCTTACAACGCCTGCTTGCCCCATGAAAGACATGATGCGCACGGCCAGTGAAAATGCGGTTAAATTGCTCGTTAACAAAGAGGCGAAGGTGCAAGTAAACTTTACAGCCAATACCACTTCTACCCGTAAAGAAAATTTACAAATATTAAGTGGTGTTAAAAATATTATTGCAGTAGTAAGTGGTAAAGGGGGTGTAGGCAAAAGCACCGTTTCTGCAAATATTGCACTTGCTCTTGCAGAAGGTGGTGCTAGTGTAGGACTTATGGATGCCGATATTTATGGACCTAGTGTTCCGATTATGTTTGGTGTGCGTGGTGCGCGTCCAATGATGAAAGATATTGATGGCAAAGGATACATTGTGCCACTCGAAAAATATGGTATTAAATTAATGAGTATTGGACTTTTGGTAGATGAAAAAAATGCAGTGGTTTGGAGAGGTCCCATGGCAAGTAGCGCCATTAAACAATTTGTTACAGAAGTAGACTGGGGCCCACTCGATTATTTAATTATTGATATGCCACCAGGCACTGGAGATATTCATTTAACGCTGATGCAAACAGTTCCGGTAACGGGTGTGGTGATTGTAACAACACCGCAGGCCGTGGCTCTTGCCGATGCTAAAAAAGGTATTGCGATGTTTGGTCAGGCGCAAATTAATGTGCCTATTATTGGACTCGCCGAAAACATGGCTTATTTTACACCAGAAGAATTACCTAACAACAAATATTATTTGTTTGGAAAAGAGGGTGGTAAAAAATTAGCCGAAGAATATGATCTAGCATTTTTAGGTCAAATTCCGCTCGTGCAATCTATTAGGGAAGGGGGAGATGAAGGCGTTCCGGCTATGATGGGCGCTGATGAAATTAGCAAGCAAGCTTTTAGAAATATTACAGCGCAAGCAGTGCGAAATATTGCCATCAGAAACGCAGGCGTACCTGCAACACAAGTGATTAAAACAGAAGTGTAAGTATGAAAAAAATCATCATCACACTAGACGGTTATTCTTCATGCGGTAAAAGTACCCTTGCCAAACAAATGGCAGCGCATTTAAATTATGTATTCATTGATAGTGGTGCGATGTACCGTGCAATTACACTCTATTTTATCAGACACCGTATTGATGTAACAAATTCGAATGCAGTAATTGAAGCCCTTTCAAATATTCAATTGTCTTTTGTGCTCAATGAACAAACGGGTAGGGCAGATATGTATTTGAACCATGAAAATGTAGAGGAAGAAATTAGAGGATTAGAAGTAAGCAATCAAGTAAGCCTGGTAGCGGCGCTTGAACCCGTGCGCATTTTTAGTGTAGCACAGCAGCAATTAATGGGCACGCAAAAAGGCATTGTAATGGATGGAAGGGATATTGGTACGGCTGTTTTTCCGGAGGCCGAACTCAAAATATTTGTAACTGCTTCTCCAGAAGTACGCGTGGAGCGTCGTTACCAAGAGCTGGTGGCTAAGGACCCGGCTATTACCAAAGCCGAGATCAAGGCCAATTTAGAAATGCGGGATCATATCGATTCTACTAGGGAGTTTAGTCCTTTAAAACAGGCACATGATGCACTTGTTTTAGATAATAGCAACTTAACGAGAGAAGCACAACTTGAATTGGCGCTTTCTTGGGCGCAGGAACGAATTGCGAATGCTTAATTGATTATATTTGACATGCCTATGAAAAAAAATGGTCCCTCCGTGGAAACGGAACGACCTTTTTTACGATTGCTTGCCATATGAAAACCTTTGGTACAGCTTATAAATAATTTGTACCTATATTTTTAACAGGAAACCCTGTTTTTTGCTTGCTTTGTTATTACAAATATACAGCGTGTGTAGGCCGTTCAAAAACAACTTAGTGTTAAGAATATTACGCTTAAATGTATCTTTGTAGCCCCAAAGCCTTGCTATTACTGGATTTTTTTGTAAACCCGATATGATGTCCAACCGTTTAGTGGATCCTTTATTTCAGTTAATTCACTCCCTCGAAAAGGCGGAGAAGCGGCATTTTAAGCTTTATATCAAAAGGAATTCGGCAAAAGAAGACCTCAAAATCATTCAATTGTTTGATGCGGTAGCGGCGCTACCTGAGTATGACGAGCGGCTTTTGCTTAAAAAGTTAAGCTCCATTGAAAAGCCTCAGTTGGCCAATTTAAAGACACATTTATACAAGCAGTTGTTGGCTAGTTTACGGTTATTAAAAAGTAATGATAGTGTTGATCTTCAATTACATGAACAGTTAGATCATGCGCGTATTTTATATGGAAAAGGTTTGTATTACCAGAGTTTAAAAATTTTAGATAAGGCCAAACTTTTAGCACGTCAATACCATCAAGACAGCTTTTTAATTCAGATCATTTCGCTAGAAAAAAAGATTGAGACCCTGCATATTACTAGAAGTATGCGGGACCGTGCAAGTCAGTTAACAAAGGAGGCCAATGAGGTGAATGAAAAAAGAAAAGTGATCACCCAGCTTTCTAATTTGGCGTTGGAGCTATATAGTTGGTTTGTGGAGCATGGTCATGCGCGTAACGAGGCAGATGAAATAGGCATCAAAACATATTTTAAGGAGGCCTTGCCAGCCAATGCTGCAGCGCTCACCGGATTTTATGAGCGGCTTTATTTATACCAGAGTTATTGTTGGTATGCCTTTATTAGGCAAGACTTTTTAATGTATTATAAGTATGCGCAGCGTTGGTTTGATCTCTTTGAAGAAAACAAAGAAATGATTGAGATTGAAACGGGTCATTATATTAAGTCGATGCATATTTTATTGAACGCGCATTTTGACCTACGTAATTTTAGCAAGTTTGATATAGTGCTATCTCATTTTGAAAAATTTGCTGTGTCGGAGCTGCCCAATAAGTACGATATTTTTAGGGTGAATTCATTTGTGTATATCAATAGTGCCAAGCTTAACAAACACCTCATGCAGGGCACTTTTAAAGAAGGGTTGCGACATGTGCCCGCTTTGGTAAAAGAATTAAAAGCGCTTGAAATATATTTAGATCAGCACCGTATATTGGTATTCAATTATAAAATTGCCACCCTATATTTTGGTGCCGGGGATTATGCTACTTCTATCGATTATTTAAGGCGTATTATTAATGATCATATCGATTTAAGAAGTGATTTGCAGTGTTATGCACGTCTACTGCATATGATGGCGCATTATGAACTTGGCAATATTGAACTCATCGAAAGTTCACTCATAAAATCGGTATACAGGTTTATGGCAAA
This sequence comes from Sediminibacterium sp., assembly GCA_049418605.1. Lineage (GTDB taxonomy): Bacteria > Bacteroidota > Bacteroidia > Chitinophagales > Chitinophagaceae > Sediminibacterium. The sequence goes on from JBMSJE010000035.1 coordinate 5,601, forward strand.
AATGGAAAACCTGACCGTAATTGAAGAAGAGATGTTTACATTTTTGCGTGGTTCTTTTAAAGATCCGTCGCGCAAAGTGACACAGGCTTTACATGATTTTTTAGCCAAAGTTAAAAAGTACGAGAAGTCTAGATTTGAAACACGTGCCTTTGCGTACCTCGATGTTATTTCTTGGTTAGAAAGTAAGGTGGAGCATAAAACAATGAGTGAAATTATTTATGCGAAGTATTTGAAGAGCCCGCACCGTTAGTAAATTAGTTTGTGGCAGCCGCATAAGCTATACTGCCCCCTACCCATGTTTCGTTTTGGTTATAGCGTACCCCAATCATTTTTCCCTTGCTGAGTCTTGCGATGTTAATAGCAGGAAAAGGCCTAGCAGCGCCTTCTTCCCACAAATAAAGTATCCTAATTTCTACTTTTGCTGGTGTAGTTGGTGTTTTAATAATGGGGGCGTAGTTTACTTTTTGTTGAAGCATCCAATTTGCTGGATCCGGCAAACTTTCAATATCTGTTTTAGCTACATCAATAATTACGCCTGCTCCCGCAAAAGAAAAAAGTGGTTTTAGTACATAGTTTTCAAGATCTTCCGGAATGCATGCTAGTTGGTTTACATAATAGCTTCCAGGGATATTTGGATGTTGTAGTAAAGGCATGGTGAATTTACTGATGCGGTAAAACCAGTTGGGGTGTCCGGCCCATTCTACGTTCAAATTTTCAAATAATATGCGCCCAGCATCTTTAATGTCTGCTGGCATTTGATCGAGCTCATCAAAAATGATTCGGTTGTAAATTCTTTTGATTTCTATTTTTTCGCCACCGCTATTTTTATACAATAATGTGTCTCCTTCTTTGATAATGTCTGTGATGCAAATAATAGCAATACCGGTGAAGGCTGCCGTTGCGTAAAAGTCAATCCTTGTTTTTTGCGTGTGTGGTTTTATTTCGAGTAACACCACATGTTTGGGATCATGATTTCCTACAATAACGGATTGTAATTTTTGTAGGTAAGTATTTTTAGTGAGCCCACTATAATAAGCCGTGTAGGGTTCATGAATCTCGTAAGCACTGCGCATGGCATCATCTAATAGTACCTGATAGCCAAAGAGGCTTGCAAAACCTTGCATTTCTATGAGTTGCGGGACTAGTTTGTTTTGTTCATTTAGGCAAATACCAAAATCAAAAGCTAAAAAGTGCGGATGTGCAGTTTGGTTAGGCACGTTTTTATTATCTGGGATAGCGCCGTTAGTTTGTGCCGTAAAATTTGAATCTACCATTTTATCAATAATGTAATCGCAAGTATCAAGCATTTGCTGATTGCATGCTGCATCTAAAAATACGGGTGTTTCTGCTACCCTAAAATCAATGGCATTTTCAAAATCTTTATTTAATTCGGATATTAAATGCGCGTATTTCTGTTCCGAAAAATGTTGATTGAAAGTATTTCTTTGATCAGGCACCATGGCGTTTGAATTTAATGAGCAGTTGCATTAAGAATCGCCTGGTTTAAAAAATTAGGCAAAATAGTTTGGTAGGTAAGCATAATTTTTTCTGGGTCTTGCACTTGATCTACCATCGACTGCCATTTTTCGGCACCATGATTTTCTGTAACAATACTTTTTTTATCAGGTTGTAATAAATACAAATGCATACCTGGGGCGTCAACTTCTGCATGAAACTGAGTGCCCACAATATATGGGCTAAAACGCATGGCCATAATCGCTCTTTCGTATGGCACGTGGGGTCGTTCTTTTTCGATAGCTAAAATAGTAGCACCCATCGCTTCAATGATATCATCGTTGGGTTCAATTACCTGAAAATCTCTACTGTCAACGCAGTAAAATGGGTTGTTTAATCCAGCAAAGAGTGGGTCTGAAACACCTGCTGTTGTTGGGTGAACCGCAAATACGCCAAAGGCAGTTGACTTTCTTTTGCAAACGGTACCTACATGATAATATTTGCAGGCTAGTTGAAAACTATGGCATATAAAAAATACATGTTTGGGTTTTTCACTTTCGCTATTCCAAATTTCCATGCTTTCTAGCCAGTCAAAATATGCGGTTTCCCATTTGGTATCATTAGAATCTAGGGGAGATCCGGGCCCTCCACTAGAAATATATATATCAAAACTAGTGTCTGGTATTTCTAATAACTGCCTTACATCAAATACCTGATAAGAGAGCGTCAGATTTTTTTGTGCAGCCCAGGTGTGTACAAGTTCATGAATACAGCGCATGCCTTCATTGGCATCACCATCATATAAATCTAGTACGGCAACCTTAATGTTTTGCTCCATATTTTTAATTGCCCGTTATAAATAGCTCAGGTTTGTTTTTGGTGTAAGCGTTAATAGTGTATGGTACATGAGTTTGATGGTTTCTTCAATATCATCGTGGTGTATCATTTCTACGGTGGTATGCATGTATCTTAACGGCATTGAAATAAGTACCGATGGGCAACCATCGTTGGCATAGGCAAAACTATCGGTATCTGTTCCGGTACTTCTGCTCAGTGTTCTAAACTGTACTGGAATTTTATTTTTTTGTGCAACATCTTCTACCACCGCTAATAATTTATTGTGAATAGCTGGTGCATAGGCAAGAGAAGGACCTTTGCCACACTGGATATCACCTTCCACAATTTTACTAATCATTGGGGTGCTGGTATCATGTGTAACATCTGTGATGATGGCGATATCTGGTTTAATACGGCGGGCAATCATTTCGGCGCCACGAAGTCCAATTTCTTCTTGCACTGCATTTACTACGTACAACGCGTAAGGTAATTTCTTTTTATTTTCTTTTAATAAACGCGCCACTTCTGCAATCATAAATCCGCCAATGCGGTTGTCAAAAGCACGTCCAATATAATAGCCATTTGCTAGTTCATCAAAGCCTTCTTCGTAGGTAACCACCGATCCTATATGAATCCCTAAGTCTTCAACTTCTTTTTTTGTTCTAGCACCGCAATCCAAACATAGGTTGTCTACTTTTGGTTGTTGTTCTTTACTATCCGGATTGCCTAAACGCGTATGAATAGCTGGCCATCCAAACACCGCTTTAATAGGTCCTTTTTTCCCATGAATCCAAACTCTTTTGGCAGGTGCAATTTGGTGATCCACACCACCATTTCTTTTTAAGTAAATAAGGCCTTGATCATTGATATAATTTACAAACCAACTAATTTCATCGGCATGTGCTTCGATCACTACTTTAAAAGGAGCGCCCGAATTAATCACACCCACTGCGGTGCCGTATGGATCTGTAAAAATTTCGTCGGTATATTTTTTGATGTATTCGAGCCACACTTTTTGTCCACCCGTTTCAAAACCAACTGGCGATGGGGTGTTGATATAATTTTTTAAAAACGCCATGGATGCTGCTGTAACAACTGCATCTTTTTTTTCTTTCTTCGTTTTTGTACTTGGTTTTTTGGTTGCCATAAAATTAAATTTCACTTTATTGTGATGAAAATAAAAGGGTAGCGATGAGGCCGCAAGCGGCTTTTACTACTATTAGTCCGTCAATGATTGCAAGATAATAGAGAATGCTTTTACGTTGGTGCATTTGGTAGCTTACACTTATCAACAAAATAAGGGGGATTGTGTTTAACAAAATTTGGTACCCTGTAAACCCGTGCAAATAGCTGTATTGTAGCGTAGCCATTAATATAAGGGCACCAAGGGGTACCACAAACCAGTTGATGGTTTTAGTGAGTCCTATGCGCACCACCAAGGTTTTCATTTGTTTATTGGCATCTAATTCAAAATCTTTGATGTCAAACAGTACCGCAATCACTGAAATATATAGGGCGTTGGATACAAACAAAATGGATAGATGGTTCATACCCACATGCTGCTGTTGCGATAATTTTAAATAGAGGTAAGGTGCATAGACGCCAACACCTGCCCAAATACAACCAATAACAACCGGTTTTAGTAAGCCATACGACCGTAGGTTGAGAAAGGGATATTTTTTGGTATCAAAATAGTATAGAAAAGATCCAAGGCCAATAAGGCAGCAATATAAAATATCATCGATGCCCATTAAATGGATGCCCGGAAATAATGTATACAATTCATAACTACCACCCACCAATAAAAAAACAAACAGCCACCACTGTATTTTTTTGATACGCCCCGCATGTTCACGCACCCAAATAGTTCTTTGGTTAGGGGCGTCATCAACACTTTCTAACAGGTAGGAGTGATTGTAATAATATACGGTTGCAGCAGCAGCAAGTGCTACAAATAAAACAGGAATTTGAATTTGGCCTAACTGCGCAAAGCTACACAGGCAAAGGGCTACCACGCATACTGCGTAAAAATAATTGCCAAAGAAAAAAGAAGTGAAACGGTGTTCAAAAAAAATACGCCACCGAAATAGTGTATCCCGGTTCACGTTTAATTCAGGATAATGATGTCGGAAGATACCACGGTGTCACTTTTATTTTTGGCTTTATCAGAAGCCCAAAATCTAAAATAACAAGTATCGTTTTTGCCGCATCTTGGAATAACGGTATAAATGCTACCCGGAATAAATCCAGTATTATAACCCACTTCAAAAATGCCTTTTAAATTAGGCGTAGCTGTAAAGGCAGGAATTTTTACACGGTCGCTAAAATTATTACAGCCTTTTGTTTTGGTTACTTTTTGCACCCAAATACTATCTGAAATATCGCCTTCGGCGTCTGTAAATTCCAATGAAAAAATGATGGCAGAAGATCCAGAAAAAACCTTTCCATTCACCGACTTAAAAGTGAGCTGGGGTTTTGTGGTATAGGTATCTTTATTGCAAGCAAATATGGTTACAATAATTGCCGTTAATATCAATAATTTTGCCTTCATTCGTGTAGGTTTCTACTCAAATTTAGTAAAACAAACCAATCATTTGCTGTGTTGCCCATAGATGTTAACAATATTTTCTCTTGTGAGCCTGGTTTGTTTAACCAAGGAGCACTGGACCTCTTTGCCTATCAGTACAGCGGGAATGCGGTGTATCGGCGTTGGTGTGATCTTATTGTTCCGGCGGATCATCCCAAAAATAATAGTGGTGTGCCTTTATTTGAGCATTATACGGGTATTCCAGCCATGCCCATTGGGTTTTTTAAAACCGAAACGGTGCAAACCGGAAATTACGAGCCTGCTCTTTTTTTTGAAAGCAGTGGAACCACCGGAACGGAGCAAAGCAAACATTATCTCAAAGAAGAAGCCGTTTATCAGCGCAGTTTTATAACCGCTTTTGAACAGGTGTATGGGCCGGTTGCCAACTGGTGTATTATAGGGCTCTTACCAGCTTATTTAGAGCGTCCACATTCGTCACTTGTATATATGGTGGAGCATTTGATTCAAACATCGAACAATGCGCACAGTGGCTTTTATTTATACGATCATGAAGCATTAGCGCAAACATTAAAAGCCAATGAAGTAGCAGGGCAAAAAACACTATTGATAGGTGTTACGTTTGCGCTTTTAGATTTTGCCGCGCAATATCAGATGCCCCTACAGCACACCACTATTTTAGAAACTGGTGGTATGAAGGGTAGACGTAAAGAATTAACCAGAGCGGAAGTGCACGAAACATTAATGAACGCTTTTCAGGTGCCTACTATTCATGGCGAATATGGCATGACCGAATTATTATCACAAGCCTACGCCACTGGAAATGGAATTTACAAATGCCCGCCATGGATGCGCGTACTTGTCACCGAAGAAGAAGATCCACTAACCGTGAAAACCAGTGGGAGAGGTACTTTGCAGGTTATTGATCTCGCTAATATCCATAGCTGTTCGTTTATTGCCACAGAAGATGTGGGCGCCGTTTACGCAGATGGCAGCTTTGAAGTTTTTGGCCGAATGGATCATTCGGCCCTACGCGGTTGCAGCTTAATGGTGGTCTAAAAATTTTGCGCGAACGCAAAAGCGTGTTACACACTTACATTAAAATCACGAAGTGCATCGTTTAAACTTGTTTTTAAATCGGTGCTTGCTTTACGCTGACCAATAATTAAAGCACAGTTTACTTGATACTCCCCAGCGTTAAACTTTTTAGTAGTGGTACCCGGAATCACTACTGATCTTGCTGGTACACGTCCTGTATATTCTACCGGAGTAGAACCGCTTACGTCAATAATTTTTGTTGATTGTGTTAGTACTACATTGGCACCTAGTACGGCTTCTTTTTCTACAATCACACCTTCTACCACAATGCTTCTGCTCCCTAAAAAACAACCGTCTTCGATAATAACTGGGCTTGCTTGTAATGGCTCTAATACACCGCCAATACCCACGCCACCACTCAGGTGTACGCCTTTTCCAATTTGTGCGCAACTACCTACTGTTGCCCAGGTATCAACCATGGTACCAGCATCAACATACGCACCAATGTTTACATAACTAGGCATGAGTACCACAGAGCTAGCAATATAAGCACCATAACGTGCCACAGCAGGAGGAACGGCTCTTACGCCTAATTCCTTGTAGTTACTTTTTAATAACATTTTATCGTAAAATTCAAAAGGAGGGAGCTCCCATGTTTGCATTTGTTGAATACCAAAATACATTAGAATGGCTTGCTTAACCCACTCGTTTACCACCCACTTGTCTCCCTCTGGCGATGCTACACGCAAACGTCCTTTGTCTACATCTTCAATCACGGCTCTAACGGCGTCACTATATGTTGCTTCTTTTAATAAATCTCTATTTGACCAGGCTTCAAGTATTAATTTTTGTAAAGACATGCTTATTTTTTTTGCAAACATAAGCAACACATCTTTAACTACCATTATCTAGGTAAATTCTCGTTAACAAATTGTAATTTGCCAGCGTGACCCCATTATTTAATACAGATATAGAAGCCTGTTTGCGCGTTTTAGAAAGCGGGGGCCTTATTTTGTACCCCACCGATACCATTTGGGGTATTGGCTGCGATGCCACCAACGAAGCCGCCGTAGAAAAAATATTTGCCTTAAAAAAACGTATAGAAACCAAGGCGCTAATTGTGCTCATTGCAGACGAGCGTTCACTATTACAATATGTGGCAAGCCCGCATATTGAGGTGTTTGATTATATCCAAGGGGTTTCTAAACCCACCACTATTATTTATGAAAATGCCATTGGGCTTGCGGGCAATTTACTAGCCGAAGATGGCTCTGTGGGCATTCGTATTTGTGCTGATGAATTTTGTAAGCACCTCATCAAGCGTTTTAGAAAACCCATTGTAAGTACCTCTGCTAATATATCTGGCTTTCCACCACCCAAAGTGTTTTCAGATATTGACATTGCTGTAAAGCAAGGGGTAGATTATGTGGTCCACTACCGTCAAGATGATACTATACCAGTAGAGCCTTCTGCTGTGGTGAAATGTAATAAAGACGGGAGTTTCACAATTCTGAGGCCGTAATTGGTTCCTTTTGTTTCCTTTTGGTTATTTTTGCATCATGCATCGCATACTTGTTATTCAAACTGCTTTTATAGGAGATGTGGTGCTCGCAACAGCGCTCTTACAAAATTTGCATGCAGCTTATCCAGCAGCAAAAATTGATATTTTGGTAAGACAAGGTGCTGATGAACTTTTTACAGATCATCCTTATATTAACGAGGTGCATGTATGGAATAAAAAGAAAAATAAATACCAGCATCTTTTTCAAATCATACAAAACATTAGGCGTATCAAATATGACGTTGTTATAAATGTGCAGCGTTATTTAGCCACCGGCATTATTACCGTTTTATCGGGTGCAAAAAAAACAATTGGCTTTGATAAAAATCCACTCAGCTTTTTATTTTCGGAAGTAGTTGCGCATCAGTTTGGCGCAGCCGCAGAAGCGGGTGGGGGCGCGGCTGAGGCGCGCGCGCGCGGCGCCGAGCAAAATTCAAACAGCGCGTATTTACATGAAACCTCGCGCAACCATGCGCTGCTAGCATCACTCACAACAGCGCCTGTTGCAAAGCCAGCACTCTATCCATCTGCTGCAAATTTTGCAGCCGTGCAAAAATGGCAAAGCGCTCCTTATATATGTATGTCGCCGGGATCAGTGTGGGAGACAAAAAAAATGCCTGCACAAAACTGGATCGATCTTATTAACGCAGTGCCAACAAACTATACCATTTATTTAATGGGTGCCCCCAACGAAACAACACTCTGCGCAGAGATACTCAGTGGTTCATCGAGAGGGGGAGTGATCAATATTGCTGGACAACTAAACTTGTTAGAAGCAGCGGCTCTTATTAAAGGTGCCCGTTTAAATTATGTAAACGATTCGGCACCAATGCACTTGGCATCTGCAACCAATGCACCCGTTGCCGCCATTTATTGTTCTACCATTCCCGCGTTTGGATATGGTCCATTATCATCTTTACAGTTTATTGTAGAGACCCTAGAACACCTGCCCTGTAAGCCTTGTGGCCTGCATGGAAAAAAGGCTTGTCCACTCGGTCATTTTAATTGTGGCTATAAGATTACTACAGCGCAATTACTAGCGCCTCTTTCGCTTATATAAATGAGCAAAGCGCTACATTTGCAAAGCATGGAAATTAATTGTTCACCACTCGAAACCCAACTCTTTAAAAAAATAGGTGCCGCAGCAGATAAGCTGGGTGTGCCTGCTTATTTAATTGGTGGATTTGTGCGTGATAAAATTATTGGACGTCCTACCACCGATGTAGATGTGGTTTGCATTGGTGACGGTATTGCATTAGCGCATGAAGTAGCCGCACTTTTTTCTCCAAAGCCTACCGTTGCATTTTTTAAAACATTTGGAACGGCGCAAATAAAAATTGACGATTTTATTATTGAATTTGTAGGCGCGCGCAAAGAAAGTTATGCTTCAGATAGTAGAAAGCCAAGTGTAAGTCCAGGCAGTATCGAAGATGATCAAAATAGAAGAGATTTTACCATCAATGCTCTCGCTATTGGGCTACATGCATCGCAATTTGGACAACTCATAGATCCATTTGGTGGACTTGCGGCCATTCAGGATAAAATAATAAAAACCCCTTTGGCGCCGCATCAAACATTTAGTGATGATCCGCTGCGTATGTTAAGGGGAATTCGTTTTGCGTGTCAACTAGGTTACACCATTGTGCCTGAAACGCTCGATGCTATCGCAGATAGTGCTCACCGCATCAGTATTATATCGCAGGAGCGTATCACCGAAGAGCTGAATAAAATAATGCTCTGCGATAAACCATCGGTAGGTTTTGATTTACTTTTTAAAGTAGGTTTATTACATAAAATATTTCCGCAGCTCGTAGATTTATACGGCGCCGAAAATATCGATGGCATGGGCCATAAAGATAATTTTTACCACACATTGCAAGTACTGGACAATATGGCGGTTAGCACGCCCGATTTATGGTTACGCTGGGCCGCATTATTACATGATATTGCAAAGCCAGCCACTAAAAAATTTGAAGAAGGTTTTGGGTTTACGTTTCATGGTCATGAAGTAGTGGGTGCGCGCATGGTGCCTAAAATTTTTACCAAACTAAAACTTCCTTTAAACGAGAAAATGAAACTCGTTCAAAAATTAGTGTTGTTGCATTTAAGGCCCATTAGTTTAACTAAAGAAAATATTACAGACAGTGCCATTAGGCGTTTAATTTTTGATGCTGGAGAAGACATTGAAAGTTTGATGCTTTTGTGTAACGCTGATATCACCAGCAAAAACAAGCAAAAAGTAAAGCGCTATTTGCAAAATTTTGAAATGGTGCGCCTCAGAATTCAAGAGGTAGAAGATGGGGATAGGCTCCGCAATTGGCAACCGCCGGTAACCGGCGAAATGATCATGGAAACCTTTGGGTTAGCACCTTCCAAAGAAGTGGGACTATTAAAAGACGCTATTAGAGAAGCTATTTTGGATGGCATTATTCCCAACGAGCAAGAGGCCGCTACTAAATTTATGCATGAAAAAGCAGCTACTTTAGGCCTTCGCCCCGTATAAATAATTGTATTTTAGCAAAATAAACAAAAGAGCATGGCTGTTTTAAAATTTAGGGTTTATTTAGAAGAAGATGACGCGGTGTACAGAGA
>JBMSJE010000036.1:0-15573 GCA_049418605.1 Sediminibacterium sp.
GTAATTGTTGCTCTTCTGTTCTGCATATTGGATTTTCTTAAAATCTGCTAATTTTTCGCGTAAAGATAGGCCCAATTGTATCGTTTTTTACGCCTATTTTTACAGTTCTATTATGATCGCATTTGTAAGAGGAAAATACGCAATTAAGACACCAGCCAGAGTGGTTGTAGACGTTAATGGGGTAGGTTATGACCTTCAAATTAGCCTTAACACCTATACAGCCATTGGGAATGCTGCCGAGGGGCAATTGTACACCTATTTGCATATTACAGAAAATGCACAAACCTTGTTTGGTTTTGCAGATGGCGCCGAAAAAGACCTTTTTTTACAGCTTATTAGCGTTTCGGGTGTAGGCGCCTCTACCGCAAGAATGATGCTTTCTGGCCTTCGTCCCGACGAAATTACGAGGGCTATTGTACAGGGCAATACCAAGCAATTAGAGGCTATTAAGGGAATAGGTAAAAAATCTGCCGAGCGATTGGTACTCGAATTAAGGGATAAATTAGGAAAACAGCATCAAGACGCCCCTTTTGGTGGGGGTTTTGTATCTTCGCCTGATAGCGATGCCGTTCAGGCTTTGGTGGCCCTAGGCATAGGAAAACCACTTGCAGAACAGGCCGTTAAAAAAACCATAGGAACATTGGGAGCTGATGCGCCGCTTGAAGATGTTATTAAAACTGCTTTAAAAAATTTATAGACTATCGATCAAAACGCTACTTTACTAATCTTACTTTTTTGAGTCGGTGTCGTCAATATTTATTTGGCTTTTTTTTGTTGCTCAATATACTGGTTTGTTCAGTTCAGTATACCTATGCGCAAACAAAAACGAATCTTCGTTATCCAATCAAGGATCGAAGGGCCGCGGCAATTGTAGCTCCTAGTAAAAATCCATTTGATATTAGGGATACCACACTTATTAAAAAGTCGGTGGTATTTGATCCAATCACCAGGCAGTATAAAGTGGTAGAAACAATCAATGGTAGATTGTACCGAACCCCTAGTTACATAGATTTTGATACCTATTTGAAATTACAAGCCAAGCAAGATGAAGCAGACTACTTTAAAAAAAGAGCGGATGCTTTAACGGCGCTAAATAAAAAAGTAGGGCGCCCACCTATGCAGGTGTATGATAAATTGTTTGATCGAATATTTGGCGTGAGCGATATGTTAGGTGGTGCAGGCGGACAATTAAAACAGCTCAAAAATCAGGCCAAACAAATAGGGGATCAACTAGGTTCGTTAAAAGAGCAATTAAAAAATACGGCAGATAGTTTATCTGCTAATAAGTTAAATATTGATATTAAACCAACAGGTGATGTAACTATTATGGCTGGTTACCAGGGACAAAATATCAAAAACCCAACACTTCCAGAAAGGGCTAGAAAAAATGGTGGTTTTGATTTTGACATGAATACCAATTTAAGCGTGAATGCAAATATTGGCGATAAATTAAAATTCCCCATCAATTATAATACACTCGCTAATTTAAATTTTGACAATCAAATTAAGCTTGATTATAAGGGAATGGATGACGAGCTTCTAAAAAGTATTGAAGCTGGTAATATTTCATTTCAATCTAGAGGAACTTTAATTCCATCGGCTCAAAATTTATTTGGTGTAAAAACGCAATTGCAATTCGGAAAACTATTTGTTACAGCTGCACTCGCTAACCAAAGATCTACACGACAATCTGTTGCTTTACAAGGTGGCGCGTCGATGATAACTTTTGAAAAAAAGTTGGATGATTATGAAGAAAATCGACATTTTTTGCTAGGTCAATATTTTAAAAATAATTTTAACAAGGCCATGAAAAATTTACCTGTTGTAAATACACAGGTTCAAATTCAGCGTATCGAAGTATGGGTCACCAATCGTACAGGCGCCACTACCGAAGCTAGGGATATTGTAGGCCTTATGGATCTGGGTGAAACCAAACCCTACAATACAGCTGCAATAGCCCCTTTGACTGGAGGCGCGCTTCCTTTTAATGGCGCTAATAATTTATATACCGGCCTGGTGAGTAACCCAAGTAGTAGAAACCCAGCAGTCATTAATAGTTTGCTATTGTCAAAAGGACTAAAGCCCGTTGATGATTATGAAAAAACATTTGCCCGTAAACTAAATACGACCGAGTATACGTTTAATCCACAAATTGGATTTTTATCCATTAATACGCAGTTGCAATCAGATGAAGTACTGGCTGTGGCCTACCAGTATACCTACAATGGTCGCGTGTATCAAGTGGGTGAATTTTCACAAGACGTTGCACTAGATTCTAGTAAGGGCGTACAAAAAGTCTTGTTTTTGAAATTATTAAAAGCAACTTCTCAACGTATTGAACTTCCTATTTGGGATTGGATGATGAAAAACGTATACTCGCTCGATGTTTTTGGGGGTATTCAGCGCGAAGATTTCAAACTTAATATTTTATACGAAGAACCTAGCGGAGGACTCAAAAGATATTTACCTGAAACATCAAAATCTGCGGAAGGATATCCTTTACTTAAAATATTAAATCTAGATAGGCTCAATAATCGAAATGATCCGCAGCCTGATGGTGTATTTGATTTTGTGGACGGGTTTACGGTACTGCAGCAAACTGGTAAAATAATATTCCCGGTGCTGGAACCTTTTGGTAATGATCTTGATACACTTGCTTTTTTTGGTATGCCTACTGCGGTTAAGCAAAAATATATTTATTATCAGTTATACGATTCTATCAAGGCCATTGCACAAACCTATGCAAACCTAAATCGGTTTGTGATGCAAGGGCAGGTAAAAAGTGGAGGTGGAGGTTCAGAAATTCAGCTCAATACTTTTAATATTCCGCCTGGGTCTGTGCGGGTTACTGCGGGTGGGCAGCAATTAAGAGAAGGTCTCGATTATAGTGTCGATTATAATTTAGGAAGCATTAAAATTTTAAACGCTGCTATATTAAGTTCCAATGTTCCTGTAAGTGTTTCTTTCGAAAACAATACGGGCTTTGGTATGCAAACAAGAGGCTTTAGTGGCCTTCGTTTAGATTATATAGCCAATAAAAAATTTAGTGTAAGTGCTACCTCTGTGAAGTTAGGAGAGCGTCCATTTTTCACGAAAATGAATTATGGGGATGACCCTATTCGAAACACCATGTACGGGCTTGATTTTAGTTATAAATCCGAACTGCCTTCTGTAACAAGGCTTTTAAATAGACTTCCATTTTATGCCACCAAAGCAAAGTCTAGTATTAACGCATATGGTGAAGGTGCTTTTTTAAAACCGGGACATCCGCCGCAAATTGGTTCTGGTGGTCAAGGACTTATTTTTATTGACGATTTTGAAGGAACAAGAACCAATATTGATTTGAGGTTTCCTTTTGTGGCATGGACACTTGCATCTACGCCCCAAGGCAATCCTAAATTTCCGGAGGCAGTTTTAACAGATTCGATTGATTATAATTTTAATCGTGCCAAATTAGCTTGGTATAATATTGAACCTAATTTACAAGATAAAAATAGCAGTAACAACCCTCTAAGACGAAATTTAGCGGAGCTGAGTGATCCAAGGGTTCGTCAAGTATTTACCAACGAATTATTCCCGCAGCGTACCACTAACATTACCGATGTTCAAACGGCAACATTAGATCTCGCGTATTATCCAAAAGAAAAAGGTCCGTACAATTTTGAAACAAGATCAGCACAGCTAGGTGCAGATGGTAAGTTTAAAACACCAGCGGCAAAGTGGGGAGGCATTATGCGTGCTATTGATCAAACTGATTTTGAGACAGGTAATATTGAGTATTTTGAAATTTGGATGCAAGACCCATTTATCACGAGTCCCAATAGTAGAGGAGGAAAAATATTATTGAACCTAGGTAATATTAGCGAAGACATTTTAAAAGATGGAAAAAGGTTTTATGAAAATGGGATGAATACACCCAAAGTGCCAGCGCAAGTTGATAGTACCAATACTTGGGGTAAAACACCTGTGAATCCTATTCAAATAACACAGGCATTTAGTAACGATCCTGACGACAGGCCCTTTCAAGATGTTGGATTTGATGGACTTGATGACAATGCAGAAAAAGTTAAAAAGAATTATGTTTTACAAAAGCTGGCAAACAATTTCGGGGCCTCATCTTTGGTGTATCAAAAAGCGCTAGTGGATCCTGCCGGTGATAATTATAAATGGTATCGTGACAATAGTTTTGATGCAGCTGGTACAGGTATTTTGGGAAGGTATAAAAACCATAACAATCCTCAGGGAAATTCGCCTATTGCATCCACCAGTGTATTTACGCCTGCTGCAACACTGTATCCTGACAATGAAGATTTAAATCGAGATAATACCCTCAATGAAACAGAAGCTTATTACGAGTATGAAGTAGCTTTAAAGCCAGGTATGGCTGTTGGCGTAACGCCTTACATAACTGATAAAAGGACACTTTCTGTGAATGCAGCTGATGGAACAGTGAAAACAGAAAATTGGTTTTTGTTCCGTATTCCAATTAGGGGTTATACTAGAAAAGTAGGGAACATGTCTGATTTTAAATCGATTCGTTTTGCACGTTTGTACCTTACCGATTTTGAAGATTCTGTCGTAGTGCGTATGGCAAGAATGGATCTAGTGCGCAACCAATGGCGTCAGTTTAATTTCAAACTAGACACCACAGGTTCCTACCAGCCTATTCCTGTAAATAGTGGCGTAACGTTTAATACACTTGCTGTTAATCTTGAAGAAAATGGTAGTCGTCAACCAGTTAATTATTTGATGCCTCCGGGTGTAGAGCGTGTTCAATTGCTCAGTAACAACGGTGTAAACCTGCAACAAAATGAGCAGGCTATGAGTATGCAAATTAGAGACTTAACTTCTGGTGATGCTCGTGCCGTATTTAAAACAGTTCCTTTTGATTTCAGACAATTTGGTAGACTTTCTATGTATTTACATGCCGAATCGGTTCCTGGTATGCGCCCACTTTTAGATGATGAATTGTATGCAGTAATAAGATTAGGTCAAGACTTTTTGAACAACTATTATGAAATTAAAATTCCATTAAAAGTGACTAGGCCTGGTAATTATCCAAAAGGTCAGGAAGAAAAAATATGGCCAGCATTGAACAATTTAGACTTATCGCTTCGTTCATTAATTGATTTGAAACAACGAAGAAATAGCAAAGGATTATCTGTAACAAATATTTATAGGGAAACGCTTGGCAATAAAATAGTTTCAGTACAAGGGAATCCAAATTTGGGTGAAGTGCGCGGTATTTTAATTGGAGTTGAAAACAAATATTTACCAGATGGCCCTGTAATTAGTGCCGAAGTTTGGGCCAATGAATTAAGGTTGTCGGAAATGGATGAACAAGGCGGATGGTCGGCACTTGGTAGGGTTGATATGGTATTAGCCGATTTAGGTACTTTATCTGTATCTGCAAATACACACTCTGTAGGCTTTGGAACTATTGAACAGCGCGTGAATGAGCGGGCCAAAGAAAATATGACACAGTTTGATGTAGCCGCAAATATAGAAGCAGGTAAGCTACTTCCTAAAAAAGCGAACATATCATTACCTGTATACGCAAGCATTAATAGAACAGTATTTACACCTGCTTTTGATCCTTATGATAAAGATATTCGCTTTAAAGAACAGATAAATAGAACGGCTTCGGATAAGAGAGATTCCATGAAGCAAGCTGCCATGGATCAAACAACTATTAAAACAATCAATTTTACCAATGTAAAAGTGTTGCCTAGTGAAAAAACAACCCTCATTAGTCTTAGTAATTTTGACGTAAATTATTCTTACACGCAAACTGCCCAAAGTAGCCCCATTGTTGACGAAAATAAAGTGACTAAGCAAAGAGGTGGACTTGGGTATACCTATAATGCACAGCCTTCATTTAAATATCCATTTAAAAAAGTAATCAAAACCAATACGCCTTGGTTGTCGCTAATAAAAGATTTTAACCTGAATTTAAAACCTAGTCTCCTAAGTTTTAGAGCAGATGTACAACGTCAATTTGGACAATTTATACCTCGCATTGTCAATACGCGTGATAGTAAAGTAGAAAGAGTAGATACCACCTACGATAAGTATTTTACATTTGACCGGTTTTATAATTTACGTTGGGATCTATCAAACGCAGTAAATCTTGATTTTTCTGCCACCAACAATGCACGTATTGATGAGCCCTTTGGTAGCATAGACACGCGCGCAAAAAAAGATAGCGTAAGGCAAAACTTTTTAAAAGGGGGGCGAAATACTTTGTATCAACAAAAAGCTGCCATCTCTTATACGGTTCCGCTTAATAAATTCCCACTCACAGATTGGATCACGGCTAGGTATACCTATGCTACTAGTTACAATTGGATAGGAGCAAGTAGGCTTGCTTACGAACTTGGAAATACCATCGAAAATTCGCAAGAAAATAACATCAGTGTGCCATTTAACTTTGCAAGCCTGTATGCAAAGTCTAAGTTTTTGCGCGCATTAGATAATATCCCACCACCAAAAGTAAAAGGCAACACAATTTCTAGTAAAGCCTCACCAGAACAATTATTGGGCACAGTGCTGCTAAGTAAAAAAGAGACCCTTCAAGGATTAATTGGGGACAAGCGCAAACTAGCTTTGAAAAATTGGAAGACCTTGAAAAAAGACCAGCGTATTGCAGCAAAGATGTTGCGGGCTAATGAAATGCCAACCCTAAATGGTACAACAAGGTTTATGGGCAAGCTACTTACCATGGTTAAAAATCTATCCTTGAATTATGCAGCCAACTATCGAAGTAGGGTGCCAGGGTTTACGGATAGCACACAGTTATTGGGACAAAATTTTAACTCCTTAGCACCAGGCCTCGATTATGCTTTTGGGAAGCAACCTGATACCACTTGGCTCAATCAAAAAGCGGCTCAGGGATTATTGTCGCGCGATCCGGGATTCAACTTTTTATACAGACAAAGTTTTGAGCAGCGACTCAATATTACGGCTCAACTAGAACCTATTAGAGAATTACTCATTGATTTAAATCTAGAAAAAACATTTACAAAAGATTATTCGCAGTTGTTCAAAGATACTTTGGGCGCCGGTAGGATGGAGCATTTAAATCCACTTGCAACAGGCGGTTTTAGTGTGTCTTATATTTCATTTAAAACAATTTTTGAAGGTTATACGCCTAACGAAATATCTAGTACTTTTAAAACTTTCCAAGATAATAGACTTATTGTTTCTAAACGTGTAGCTGCTGCTAACCCTTATTGGCAAACACTTCCAGCTTCTCAAAAGTTTACACCAGATGGTTATGCAAGAGGCTACGGCAGGTATTCGCAAGATGTATTGGTGCCCGCTTTTTTAGCCGCTTATGCAGGTAATGATCCAAATACGGCACCGCTGATTAAGCAATCCAATGCAAAAGTAAGTTCCAATCCGTTTGCTGGAATTATACCCAAACCTAATTGGCGACTTACCTATACAGGACTTACAAAAATTCCAGCTATTGCAGAAAAATTCAATAATATTTCTTTTTCGCATAGTTACAAGGGCAATCTAAGCATGAATAGTTTTAATAGTGCCTTGTTATATCAGGATCCGTTTAGATTGGGCGGTCCTTCCTTTATGGATACAGTGAGTGGAAATTATATACCATTTTTCTTGGTGCCTAATATTACCATGCAAGAAAATTTTGAACCACTTATTGGGCTTGATTTTACAACCAATAAGCAGTTGAATATGCACTTCGAATATAGGAAGGGGAGACAGTTAAGCCTTAGTTTGGTGGATTATCAATTAAGTGAATCGAGGAGTACCGAGTGGGTATTTGGATTTAGTTTTCGAACACAAGGCCTTAATTTACCATTTACCATTCCGGGGATGAAAAATGCCAAGTTAGTTAATGATCTTACCGTAAAAGTAGATTTGTCGATGCGGGATATTTCAAATAGTAATAGTAGGCTCGATCAAACAAATGCATACGGAACGGGCGGACAAAAAGAAATTACTATTCAGCCCTCTATTGATTATGTATTAAACAGTAGGGTGAATCTTCAATTCTTTTTTGATCAGAGAAGGGTACAGCCTTATATTTCAACAGCTGCGCCATCTACAACCACTAGGGCTGGCGTTAAAGTAAGGGTGTCACTTGCGCAGTAAGTGAATCAAAAAAGTGTTTGGCGCTTAATTGTTTTTAAACGCCCACTTCCACATTTCTTTCCAGGTTACTTTTTTGCCATACATTAAAATGCCGGTCCTGTAAATTTTTGCAGCCACCCAAGTAGTGCCTAAAAATCCAAGCACGAGTAAAGCCATGCTTGCAATTAATTGTACCACTGTTACACCGTCAGGAACGCCATGTGCTACCCTTGCCATCATTACAATAGGTGAGGTAAGTGGGAATAAACTACCAAAAATGGCGAGTGAACTATTAGGGTCATTAACAGCCTTGGTCATAATAACCATGGCAAAAATGATAGGCATCATAATTGGAAGTAGTAAACTTTGTGCATCTTGAGGATCCTCATTCACTGCGCTACCTACTGCTGCAAATAATGCAGCGTACATGAAATAGCCACCTAAAAAGTAAAACACAAAACATCCTATAATAAGTGTGAAATTAATTTCAGCAATGCCGGCCATAATGCTTTGTAAAGCACCAGATTCCTTGGCTGCATTTACAGCCCCCATGGCGCCTGGTTGAATAGGAGCTGATTGCATCTGCGCAGCAACGTCTGGGAAAATAACAGGAATTAAAAATTGGAGGCCAAATACGAGCACCATCCAAATGATAAACTGGATTAAACCAACAGCGCCAATCCCAAATATTTTACCAAGCATTAACTCAAATGGCTTTACGCTACTTACTATAACTTCTGCAATACGGCTTACTTTTTCTTCCATCACGCCACGCATCACCATAGTGCCGTAAACAAATAAAATAATATAAATTAAAAAGCCTGCTATCATACCCACTGCATAACTGATACCTACTTTTGTTTCATTGTCTTTTTTGCCATCATTGGTGGAAAAAGCAATGGCATTATTTTCAAGTCTAGCGCTATCTAATTGGCCTTTTGAGATATTGAGTGCGAGTAGTTTTTTTTCTTCTAATGCGTTATTGATTCTGTTCTCGATTTTTTCTCTCGTCATTAAGCCAAGTGCCTTACTAGATCTAAATGAGATTTGTGGTTCGCTACTTTGTAGGTTATATCCGTTTGGAATAAATAAATACGCATCAAATGCTCCGTCAATCAATTTTTTATTGAGTGCAGCAGTATCTGCATCCATAAAACTAAAAATTACTTCGGTGCTTTTTTTATCATCAATTTTTCCGTTAAATAAATTTGATTGGTCACTTACCGCAACCTTAAAATTATCGGTGGTTTTAACCTGGAAATAAATCATGAGGGCGTAGAAGCCAAAAATTAAAATAGGAAGTCCAATGGTACTTAATAAAAAGGTTTTCTTTTGAACCCTTGTTTTAAATTCTCTGCTAGCTACTAAAAATATTTTATTCATGGTACTGTCAATTAACTGTTTTGAAAAGCTCGTGTAGTGGCTTTGCTGCCTTCTACTAAATGGATAAATATGTCATTTAATGAAGGTAAAATTTCATTAAATCGTTCAATTAATACATCTTGCTGTAATAAATAGTTAAGTACATGATTGCTGTTGTAGCCTTCATTAATTTTTACAATAAGCTGTTGCTTTTCTTGGTGTTCAATGGTAAAAATTGGGCTAGCTAACTCGGTAGGTTGACCCTTAAATTGAACATTAAATTTATTTTCTTTAAACTGCTGTTTAACATCTGTAACAGTTCCGTCTAATATTTTTTTACCGAGGTTCATGAGTATGATATGATCGCAAATTTCTTCTACTTGTTCCATTCGGTGGGTCGAAAATATAATGGTGCTTCCTCTTTGTGCAAGACCATAAATTTCGTCCTTGATTAAATTGGCATTTAATGGATCTAGTCCGCTAAATGGTTCATCGAGTATAATGAGTTTTGGCTCGTGTAAAACTGTCGTTACAAATTGTAGTTTTTGACTCATCCCTTTACTTAGGTCTTCTACTTTTTTATTCCACCAGCTTTCCATTTCAAATTTCTTAAACCAGAATTTTATTTTTTCCAATGCTTCTGATTTGCTAAGTCCTTTTAATTGTGCGAGGTACATTGCCTGTTCACCAATTTTCATTTTCTTATAAAGGCCTCTTTCTTCTGGCATGTAACCAATATGTACAAAGTCGTTTTTTGGATCAAAGGGTTTGCCGTCAAAAAGTAAATCGCCACTATCTGGGTAAAAGATGCCCGTAATCATACGAAGGAGTGTTGTTTTGCCAGCTCCATTAGGGCCAAGTAGCCCAAATATGCTTCCTTGCTTGATAGAAAAACTAACGTCATCCACTGCTTTTTGTGTGGCGTAGTGTTTTTGAAGGTTCTTTAATTCTAGAATATTATGCATGGGGTATGAACTTTGAACATTAAAATTATGATTTCCGGTGGGATGGCTCTTTATTTTTTAAGTAAGGTATTTTTTAATGACAAGCGGTTGCCAAAAATCTTACTTTCGTGGATGTAAATACATCCGAATTATGAAGTTAACGCGCAGTCTTATTATATCAGCAGTTTTAGTGCTCATTGTAATCGTATCAAGCAGTTGGGGTTTTTTGGTTCATAAAACCACACATCAGTTAGCGGTATATCAATTACCTGCTCCATTACAGCAGTTTTTTTATACGCATATTGATAATGTGGTTTCAAATTCAGTAAGACCAGATCAGCGCCGAAATTCGGATCCTACAGAAGCTACCAAACACTTTATTGATTTAGAAATGTTTGGCCCGGATGCTGCCAATAAAATGCCAGTAGAATGGGATAAAGCAGTAGCTATGTTTACTAAAGATTCGCTCATAAAATATGGTTATGTGCCCTATCATATTATTTATATGCAGGCTAAATTAACAGAAGCATTTAAGCAAAAAAATAAAGACAGTATTTTGTTTTATGCCGCCGATTTAGGACATTATATTGGAGATGCGCACGTACCACTTCATACCACTATTAATTACGACGGTCAATTAACGGATCAAAAAGGGATGCATAATTTGTGGGAATCTACGGTGCCTGATATTGAGATGGCGCAATATAATTTATATACAAGCCATAAGGCAACTTATTTATCTTCTCCGCAAACTGCTATTTGGATTGCGGTGCGCAAAGGTTTTGGTATGATTGATCATATGCTAGAGACGGAACGTATGGTTTCTAAAAACTTTATGGAAGCAGATAAGTTTGAAATGAAAATGTGGTACGGAAAGGAAACAAAAGCCTACACACTTGCATTTGCAAAAGCTTATGGTGTTGCATTAAAAAATACGGTAAATGAAAGGCTTATAGAGTCTGCTAATTTAATTGCTGATTTTTGGTACACGGCATGGGTAGATGCAGGTAAGCCAGATTTGTCTGCTTTTGAAAACACCTCGTTAGCGCAGGATTTACAAAAAGAGCTGGGCGCGTATCAGCAAAATTCGCTGGTTAAAGATGGCTTTTTGCGTGCCTTAAAAAGATAGCATCGATAACGCGTTCGCCATCCATCGCAGCGCTTACAATTCCACCCGCATAACCGGCGCCTTCGCCACATGGGTATAAATTACTGATGGTTGGATGCGAAAGTGTGCCTGCATCTCTCGGGATTCGAACCGGAGAGGAGGTTCTACTTTCTGTGGCGACAATTTGAGCTTCATTGGTATAATACCCTTTCATTTTTTTCCCAAAAACTACAAATGCGTCTTGTAAATTTTTTCTAATAAAGTTGGGTAAAACGTTTTCTAAATTATGCGCGGCTAATCCAGGAATGTAACTGCAATTCGCAAGCGTTGTGGATGTTTTATTGGTACTAAAATCTACCATCCTGTTGGCCGGTGCTACAAACTTTCCACCACCTGCATCAAAAGATTTTTTCTCCACCATGGCCTGAAAATAGAGTAGAAGTAATGGATCGTTTTCTAGTGCGTTTATTTGCGCCATGGGAAACATCAATTCCAATAATTTTTTATGGCTTACTTCTTTAAAATAATCGAGCGCATCTTGCTTTTGCACTTCCACCACCATACCACTATTAGCGTACGGGTTGTTCCTTTTGCTAGGGCTCCAACCATTTACCACGAGCTGACCCGCACTGGTTGCTGCTGGCGCAATAATACCCCCTGGGCACATGCAAAAACTAAATACACCTTTACCATGCACTTGTTCAACAAGTCCATAGGAGGCAGGAGGTAAATGTTCGTCTCTTAAAATACAGTGGTATTGAACGCGGTCAATAATTTCTTGCGGATGCTCTATCCTAACACCAAGCGCAAAAGGCTTGGCTTCTATTGTCACTTTTTTACGGCTCAATAATGCAAAAATATCACCCGCAGAATGACCAGTAGCAAGCACTACCGCGTCTGCTATGATGGTGTTGCCATTTTGTGTTTGTACCGATTTAACAACTCCATTTTCTAAGGTAAAATCAACCATTTTTTGCTCAAATTCGATAATACCGCCAGCGTCCAAAATTTGTTGACGCATGGCCTGTATAATTTGAGGAAGTTTATTGGTGCCTATATGTGGATGTGCGTTGTAGAGTATTTGTTCTTCAGCGCCATGTTGTACTAAAAGTTGAAGGATGCGGTTAATATCGCCACGTTTATTACTTCTCGTATATAATTTCCCGTCCGAATAGGTACCTGCGCCTCCTTCTCCAAAACAGTAATTACTCTCTGGGTTTACCACACCTTCTTTATTAAGTGCAGCTAAATCTCGTCTACGAGATCTTACTTCTTTACCTCTCTCTATAATATGCGGCTTGATACCTAATTCTAGGCATTTTAGGGCTGCAAATAGCCCCGCTGGACCCGCACCTACTATAATTACCTTAGTTGTAGCATTACTAACGTCCTTAAAGCTAATAGGGGCAAGGGTTCGAGGGGTGAAAGGTTCATCAATAAATGCCTGTACAATAAGGTTAATCCATACCTGCCTACTACTTCTGGCATCTATCGATTTTTTAAGAATATGAAAACCAGTAACTGCTGTAATTGCATGTCCGCCTGCATTTGCTACATACTGCTTGATAACAGCAGGATTTGCAGCTTCTGAGGGCGTAACTTGTAATTGTACTTGTTTTTGCATTAGAAAGGAAGGTCATCTACCGCGTCTTGCGAAGGGGGCATATCAAAATATTCGTTGGCGTTAGTGTTGTCTTGGCCTAATTTGACACCTTCCATACGCCAAGCGTCCAAATTTGTAATAAAATTTTCTTTACCCTCTTTTACCCACTTGGTTCCCTTGATATTGAACTGAACTCGCACATCATCCCCTAGGTTGTACTTGTCGGGCATGGCTGTTTTATCCTGAACACATTGTAATTTTATATAATTAGTAATGCTACGACCTCCAATGTCTTCGGTCTTTTCTATCACAAATTCCCTGGTTTTAAAGGTCTCTGTACGCTGAACAATATCAAATTTTGCAACCAATTTTCCGGTAATCTCGTACGACATAGTGGTATATTTTTTAGGATTCAAAAGTAGGTTTTTAGGGCTTAAAAACAGATAAAATCCGAACACTGGTTTGTAATGGGGAAAATAACGAAATAAAAAATTTTTTTTTCAACATAAAGTATACATATTCGCAGTCCCGTAACACTTTTTGAAAGCTGTCAAATTCGTTAGAATTTTTGTTGAAAAAAGGATATATTGAGGACCCGAAAAGAAAACGTTAACCTAATTATAAATTGTTCGTAATTGTATGGCTAAAAGTGCTGAATTAGTTTGGAGCAGTTGTTTAAAGATCATTAAAGATATTGTCGAGTGGCAGCATTTTAAAACATGGTTCGAACCTATTAACCCAGTAGAGTTAAAAGGGAACGTATTGTTAATCCAAGTTCCAAGTCAATTCTTTTTCGAGTACCTCGAAGAACACTATGTTAATTTATTAGCCAAAACATTAAAGCGTGAGTTAGGTAAAGAGGCGCGTTTAGAATATAGAATTATGGTGGATAGCGGAAACAGCAACAGCCGTAGCGGCTCGATGGATGTTCCTGCTAGCAACATGAAAACATACAATAATAACGAAATGAATTTCCCACTGGTGATTGATAATCCAGTAAAAAATCCATTTGTTATTCCGGGTCTTAAAAAAATGCAAATTGATCCGCAGCTTAACCAACTGTATACTTTCGAATCTTTTATAGAGGGTGATTGTAACAGAGTTGCACGTAGAGCGGGTAAAACAGTTGCAGAAAAACCAGGCGCTAATTCTTTCAATCCACTTGTGATCTATGGTGGAGTAGGCCTTGGTAAAACGCATTTAGCACAAGCTATTGGGAACGAAGTAAAGCGTACACATCCTGGTAAAGTGGTGTTGTATGTGAGCAGTGAAAAGTTTATCAACCAGTTCCAAGACCATAGCCGTAATAATGCCATCAATGATTTTATTCACTTCTATCAACTGATAGATGTGCTTATTATAGACGACGTTCAATTCTTTAGTCGTGCCGAAAAAAGTCAAGATGCATTTTTTGCCATCTTTAACCACCTTCACCAAAGCGGTAAGCAATTAGTGCTAACATCTGACAAATCTCCAAAAGATTTAGATGGTATGCAAGAACGTTTATTAAGCAGGTTTAGATGGGGTTTAAGTGCTGACTTACAAGTGCCAGACTACGAAACACGTATCGAAATCTTAGAAAAGAAGATGAAGAACGATGGCCTTGATATGCCAAAAGAAGTGGTTAAGTATGTTGCGTACAACATTAACACCAACGTTCGTGAATTAGAAGGAGCACTTATTTCACTATTAGCTCAATCTTCTTTGAACAAAAAGGAAATTGATGTTGAACTAGCTAAAAAAGTACTTCGCAATTTTGTTAAAACGAGCAGTAAAGAAATTACCATCGACGCCATCCAAAAAATGGTTTGTGAGTATTTCGATGTTCCATACGATAAGTTGTTACAAAAAACACGTAAGCGTGAAATTGTACAAGCACGTCAAATTACCATGTACCTCGCGAAAGCTTTCACCAAAAACTCACTTAAAACAATCGGAGAGCACTTTGGTGGTCGTGACCATACCACGGTTATTCACTCTTGTCAAACCGTAAAAGATCTAATGGATACGGACTCTATCTTTAGAGAAAACGTAATGGAGCTCACGCAAAAAGTTCAATTGGCTGCGATGTAAGGCTTGATTATGAATAGAATCTGACTTTTTAATAATTATTTTAATAAAAGCGCTTAAAACTCAATATTTTAAGCGCTTTATTTTTGGGAATTAAGACACATCACCTTATTTTTGCAACCCTCTCCAAAAAGGGAGTAAGGACGGTGAGGTGGATGAGTGGCTGAAATCAGTAGTTTGCTAAACTGCCGTACGGGTTAAACTGTACCGCGGGTTCGAATCCCGCCCTCACCGCACTTTAAACAAGCGGCAAACTACAAAATCGGGAAGTGGCGCAGGCCGGTAGCGCATCTGGTTTGGGACCAGGGGGTCGCAGGTTCGAATCCTGTCTTCCCGACAACCACAAATAAAGCCTCAGCGAAAGCTGAGGCTTTTGTGTTTTA
>JBMSJE010000037.1:0-15440 GCA_049418605.1 Sediminibacterium sp.
TTTTACAATGTCAGACATCGCAACAAGAGTTAAGAAAATCATCGTTGACAAATTAGGCGTAGACGAAGCTGAAGTTACAAATGAAGCTTCTTTTACCAATGACCTCGGTGCAGATTCACTCGATACCGTTGAATTAATTATGGAATTCGAAAAAGAATTCAACATTTCTATTCCAGACGAGCAGGCTGAAACCATTACTACAGTTGGCCAAGCTGTTGCCTACTTGGAAGAGCACGCTAAATAAGCATTCTATTTAGGAATAATTTTTTTAATCCGCCTTTCCAAAGTTTTCCGCTTTGAAAGGCGGATTATCACTTAATCAGGTTTAAGTTATGGCACTTAAAAGAGTTGTTGTTACAGGAATTGGTACGCTAACACCTATTGGTAATAATCTTAATGATTATTGGCAGAGTTTATTAGCGGGCGTTTCGGGAGCAGCTCCTATCACTCTTTTTGACGCTTCTAAATTTAAAACACGTTTTGCGTGTGAGATTAAGGGCTTTGATCCAACCGAATTTATGGATCGTAAAGAAGCTAGAAAATTAGACCGTTTTGCACAAATTGCCCTTGTAGCCAGCGATCAAGCTGTTGCAGATGCGGGCATTACAAAAGACAACGTTGATCCGGACCGTGTAGGTGTCATTTTTGCAAGTGGCATTGGTGGTCTTGTAACTTTTCAGGAAGAAGTATTAAACTTCGCATCAGGAGATGGAACACCGCGTTTCAATCCCTTCTTTATTCCAAAAATGATTTTAGATATTGCTGCCGGACAAATATCCATGCGTCATGGATTTAGAGGTCCTAACTATGCAGTGGTAAGTGCTTGTGCATCTAGTACCAATGGTATTGTTTGTGCAGTAGACACCATTAGACTAGGAAAAGCAGATATCGTTGTGGCAGGTGGTGCCGAAGCCGTAATTGGTGAAGCAGGTATTGGTGGATTTAATGCCATGAAAGCCATGAGTGAGCGCAACGATGACCCAGCAACGGCAAGCCGCCCTTACGACAAAGACAGAGATGGATTTGTAATGGGAGAAGCGGCGGGTGCCCTTATTTTAGAAGATTATGACCACGCTATAAAACGTGGCGCCAAAATATATTGTGAAATTGCTGGCGGTGGTGCAACTGCCGATGCCTATCATTTAACGGCTCCACACCCAGAAGGGTTAGGTGCATTAAACGTTATGCGCGCTGCACTTAAAGATGCAGGTATGCAGCCCGAGGAGATTGATTATATCAATACGCACGGCACCTCAACGCCGCTTGGTGATGGAGCCGAAACAAAAGCTATTACAGGTGTATTTGGTGAGCACGCTTACAACTTAAATATTTCTGCTACAAAATCAATGACAGGCCACTGCCTTGGTGCTGCTGGTGTTATTGAAACCATTGCATGTATCCAGTCTGTGATTCATGATATTGTACCGCCTACCATCAATCATTTTACAGACGATCCAACCCTAGATCCAAGACTTAATTTCACATTCAACGCCCCTCAAAAAAGAGTGGTGCGTGCTGCTTTAAGTAATACGTTTGGATTTGGCGGACACAATGCTTGTGTGATTGTCAAAAAATTCATAGCTTAATTGTGCAATTTTTTAAGCAACTTTTTTCATCTTCTTCATCAAATAGTTTTGATCAGCAATTAAGAAACGTGCTAGGTTTTAAACCAGGCAAATTACTGCTGTATTCTACTGCATTGAGCCACCGTTCTGTAAAAGAAACGGCAGAGGCAAACAATGAACGTTTAGAGTATTTAGGAGACGCTGTATTAAGCGCTGTTGTTGCCGATTATTTATTTAAAAGATACCCGTACAAAGGCGAAGGATTTTTAACAGAGATGCGCAGCAAAATGGTAAACAGGCAACAACTCAATGATGTTGCCTTAAAAATGGGGCTTCGAAAATTAACGATGTACAATAAATTTGACAACGCTTTAAAAGGAAGTCAAATTTTTGGAAATACGCTAGAAGCCCTGGTGGGTGCGGTTTACCTCGACCAAGGATATATTAAAACGCAGGCTTGGGTACTCAAACAAATTGTGATACCACATATGTTTGTGGACGATTTAGAACAGATCGATATTAATTTGAAAAATAAATTAATTGGCTGGGCAAGTAAAAACGGTAAGCTATTAGATTTTGAACTCGTAGAAGAAAAGATGGAAGGAACGCGCAGACTTTTTACCATTCATGTTACCATCGATGGTGAAGTGATTGCATTAGGAAAAGGCTACAATAAAAAAGATGCGAGTCAAGTAGCGGCGCAAGTAGCCGTAGAAAAATTAGCGTTGTAAGCGCACTATTTTTTTTCGCCATTTCATGAAGACCTTATTTCGCTTCAATAATTTCTTGACAGAGTTCCACTAGCACACCTCCCGTATCTTTGGGGTGTAAAAAGCAAACCCATTTATTATCGGCCCCTCTTTTGGGCGCTTCTTGGAGTAGGGTAAAGCCCTCCGTTTGCATACGGGCCATTTCGGCGTAAATATCCTCCACTTCATAGGCAATATGATGAATACCTTCTCCCTTTTTGTCTATGTATCTAGCGATAACGCCCTCAGGATCAGTGGAACATACCAGTTCAATTTTGCTATTACCCACTTTAAAAAAGGCCGTATTTACTTTTTCGGAAGCCACTAATTCCTGTTTGTAGCAAATTGTGTTTAACATTTTCTCATATAATGGCACGGAAACTTCAAAATTTTTGACCGCGATACCAATATGTTCGATTTTTTTCATGACAAGCCGTTTTTTGCTTTACGAATTGAGAAAAAATGAGGTTTTGCCCCCCTTTTGATCCGCAATTATAAACCTATTGCAGTACTTTCGTGTTTATAAGACAAGCAAATTTCAGAATATTATGTTGAAGTTACCTATTTACCTAGATAATAATGCCACAACCCCAATGGATCCAAGGGTTTTAGAGGCGATGATTCCTTATTTTACCGAGCATTTTGGTAATGCAGCGAGCCGTAACCACCCGTTTGGATGGGAGGCAGAAGAAGCGGTGGATTATGCACGTGAGCAAGTAGCTAAACTTATTGGTGCCGACCCGAAAGAAATCATCTTTACATCGGGCGCAACAGAGGGTGACAACCTTGGTATCAAGGGTGTGTATGAAATGTACGCTAGCAAAGGAAATCATATCATTACTTGTACTACCGAGCACAAAGCGGTTTTGGATACCTGTAAACATATTGAGCACTTAGGTGGTGAGGTAACTTACCTGCCAGTTGCTGCCAATGGTTTAATTGACTTAACAGCGCTTGAAGCTGCTATTAAGCCTACCACTATATTAATTGCCATCATGTACGCCAACAACGAAATTGGTGTAGTGCAACCGGTAAAAGAAATTAGCGCTATTGCTAAAAAGCATGGTGTATTATTTTTCTCAGATGCAGTGCAGGCTGTTGGTAAAATTCCAGTAGATGTAAACGCAGATGGTATTGATATTATGGCATTTACAGCGCATAAAATGTATGGTCCAAAAGGGATTGGTGCACTTTATGTTCGTCGTAAAAACCCTCGTGTTAAAGTAACTGCCCAAATGGACGGTGGCGGACACGAAAGAGGTATGCGTAGCGGTACTTTAAATGTACCGGGTATTGTAGGTTTTGGTAAAGCATGTGAACTTGCTAGACTAGAAATGGCTGCCGATGCTGAGCGCTTAAGCAAGCTAAGAGATAAGCTAGAAGCGGCTTTAACGCAAATAGATGAATCATATGTAAATGGTAGCACCGAGCACCGTTTACCACACGTTGCTAATATTTCTTTCAAATATGTAGAAGGAGAAGGCTTAATGATGGGCTTTAATAAAACCATCGCACTTTCTTCAGGTTCTGCTTGTACTTCTGCATCACTTGAGCCTAGTTATGTATTAAAGGCACTAGGTTTAGGAGATGATTTAGCACATAGTTCACTTCGTTTTGGACTTGGACGTTTTACCACCGAAGAGCAAATCGATTACACCATTAAAGCCGTTACTGATACGGTTTTAAAACTTCGTGAAATGAGCCCACTTTGGGAAATGTTCAAAGAAGGTATCGATTTAGATTCTATCGAATGGGCACACCATTAATATTTAAAATTATTATTTTTACCCTATCAAAATAAAAATATGGCATACTCAGAAAAAGTTATCGATCATTATAGCAATCCTAAAAACGTAGGAACACTTGATAAAGCAAAAAAGAATGTAGGTACCGGTTTAGTAGGTGCTCCAGAATGTGGCGACGTAATGCGCTTACAAATTGAAGTAGACGACGCTTCTGGTGTTATCACCGATGCTAAGTTCAAAACCTTTGGATGTGGCTCTGCTATTGCTTCTTCATCACTTGCAACCGAGTGGTTAAAAGGTAAAACTGTCGATCAAGCAGTTGCTATTGACAATATGGACCTTGTAGAAGAATTAAATTTACCACCGGTAAAAATTCACTGTTCTGTTTTAGCAGAAGACGCTATCAAAGCGGCTATCAACGATTACCGTACTAAAAACGGTTTAGAAGCATTGCAGTTTGAAGAAAAAGGTGTTCACTAATCATATTTAACCGAGCATTCATTTCCAAATGGTAGCTACCGAAAATACAATCTATGTTAGCGAAAAGGCTAAATCCAAAGTTTTACAACTGATGGAGGATGCTGGCATTACTGGAGATAGTAGTTATTTTTTGCGCGTAGGTGTCGTTGGCGGTGGATGCTCTGGTCTTAGTTACAAACTTGATTTTGACAACGAGGTAAAACCGATGGATCAGGTTTTTGAAGACAATGGGGTTAAGGTAGTAACCGACCTCAAAAGCTTTTTATACCTCGTTAACACCGAACTTGATTTTTCGGATGGCCTCAACGGCAAAGGATTTTATTTCAATAACCCCAATGCAAGCCGCAGCTGTGGCTGTGGGGAAAGCTTTTCTGTATAATTTAACTTTTTACTTTTTGAGATTGCCTAAGAACAATTAGTTTTGGGCCATGCTAAATATTAGCCTCAAAGAGTGGAAGCAGTTTTTTACCAGCCTAACAGGCTATATCGCGCTCTGCATTTTTTTATTAGCGACCGGGCTTCTTTTATTTGTATTTCCTGACACGAGTATTTTGGTCATGGGGTATGCAACCCTTGCTGGATTTTTTAATATCGCACCTTGGTTGCTTATTTTTATGGTGCCCACCATTACCATGCGCTCTTTTTCGGAAGAATATAAAACAGGCACTTTTGAATTACTTAAAACATTACCCATTCGTCCAGTAGTTCTTGTATATGGAAAATATTTGGGGGCACTACTTGTTGTGCTTTGCTTGCTAATTCCTACTTTATTATATGGCGTTGCCGTGGAATCACTATCTGCGGTGGGTGGTATTGATATGGGCGCTACTGCCGGGTCTTATTTGGGTTTATTTTTATTAGGCGCTGTTTTTGTTGCGATTGGTATTTGCGTGAGTAGCTCTACAAATAATACGGTGGTTGCATTTATTGGCGCAGCCTTTATTTGCTACTTATTATTTGCAGGGTTTGAAGCTGTAAGTAAGCTATCACTCTTTCAAGGAAAAATAGGATACTACACCGAAGTATTAGGCCTTCATTTTCATTACAAAAGTATGAGTAGAGGTGTTATTCGAATAGACGATATCATTTACTTTTTGGGGATCACCTATAGTTGTTTGTATATGACAAAGCAAAATATTATTAAGCGCTAACTGCATCTGAAAAATATGTTTCAAAAATATTCAAATATTATTGTAGGATGCTTGCTCGTTGTTGTCATTTATGCCTCTAATGCTTGGTTGCATTTTAGCCTAGACCTCACTGCGGAAAAGCGGTATAGCCTGAGTGAAGCCACAAAAAAATTATTAGATAGAAAACTAGACAGCGCCATATCGATAGAGGTTTTTTTAACTGGAGATTTACCTGCCGATTATAAAAAACTAAATATTGCAACTACCGAAATTTTAGAAACATTTTCTAGTTACGCCGCAACTTCAATACAAATTTCATTTACAGAGCCTGGTGGCGATATTACAGAGGAAGCTGCAAAAGTTAATTTTTTTGATAGCCTTGCTGCACTTGGTGTGGTATTTGAAAGAACGGCTATAAACGAGGGTATCGAAAAATCTACCTCTCAATTAATTGTACCAGCTGCCATTGTGCGTTATGGCAACCGCGCTCCAGTAGCTGTTGATTTACGAAGCAGCAAAAAAATATTCTCTAATTATAACATTATTGAAGCGGTAGAACCGAGAGAAGACAAAGAAGCAACCCGCAATGCAGCAGAAGCATTACTCGAATATAAATTTGCGGCCGCGATAGATAAGGCCACCAAAATAAGTTATCCAACCGTTGCCTATTTAGTAGGTAATGGCCAGCCCACCGATTTAACCGTGAGCGATTTGGCAGAAACATTAAGAAACGATTATAACCTTGGCATTTTTGATTTAACAACAGGGTATCCGCGCGCAGCAGCTATTGATTTGATGTTAATCGTAAAACCTACTACCCCTTTTACAGAGGAAGATCAATTAAAAATTGATCAGTACGTTTTAAATGGTGGCAAAATAATCTGGTTTGTTGACAAACTACACGCTGAACTAGATAGTTTAATGCGCACACAAGCTGGTTATACCGCTTATGATAGAGGATTAAATATTGATCCGCTTTTATTTAAATATGGGGTGCGTATTAATGGTGATTTGGTGCAGGATTTAAACTGTGCTAAACTCCCTATTGTGGTTGGGAAAAATCCGGATGGTTCGCCTAGTATGCAGCGTATTCCTTGGCCGTACTATCCTTTTTTGACAACCCCTTCCGATAATCCTATTACAAAAAATATGGATAGGGTGCTGCCTGTTTTCCCGTCTAGTATTGATACTGTTAAAGCACCAGGCATTAAAAAAACAATTTTACTAGCTACCGATACCAGTTCAAGAAGTATTGCTTCGCCTGCCATGGTATCCTTAAATAGTGTGCAATCAGAAGCCGACTTATATACGTTTACAAAAAGTCACATTCCGGTAGCTGTATTATTAGAAGGGAAATTTTCTTCTTTATTTGCCAATAATTTGCCGTCTAGTGTAATGGATTCGGTGCAACGTGAAACGGGCCTTCCTTTTTTAAAGGCAGGCATTAAAGAAACCAAGCAAATTGTAGTTTCTGACGCCGATATAGTTACCAACGCGGTTACAAAAACAACGGGTCCACTTCCAATGGGAGAACTACCATTTGAGGCGTTTCAATTTGCCAACAAAACATTTTTACTCAACGCCATCGATTATTTAGTAAATGACAACGGTTTAATTGAGTCTAGAAATAAAGTAGTGGTATTGAGGTTACTTGATAAACAAAAAGTAGCAGATCAAAAAACAAGCTGGCAGGTAGTCGCTATCGCCGGTCCTATTTTATTTTTACTAATGATTGGAATACTTGTTTCATTTTGGCGCAAGAAAAATTATGCTTGACGGATCTTTGTTTTAATTTACCTACATGAAATATACTGCAAATGATATTGCAACCATACTAGAACTGCCGCATACAGCGGTAAGTAGTATTGTGGTGGAGCAACTTTTGACAGATAGTAGACGACTTGTATTTGCTTCTCAAACCTTATTTTTTGCACTACCTGGTCCACGAAGAGATGGACATGAATTTATAGAAAGCTTGTATGATCAGGGTGTTCGATGTTTTGTGGTGGATAAGCAGGTAGACCTGGTAAAATTCAAAACCTATTGTATTCATGCTATTTTTTTTGAAGTACCTAATTGTTTAGCTGCCCTACAAAAAATAGCAACCCACCACCGAAATAAATTTGATATTCCTGTTATTGGAATTACGGGTAGCAACGGAAAAACCATTGTCAAAGAATGGTTATATCAGTTGTTGCAGCCAATGTACCGCATCGTTAGAAGTCCGCGAAGTTTTAATTCTCAAATTGGCGTGCCCCTTAGTGTTTGGAAGATGGATGATGCTCATGAATTGGCCATCTTTGAAGCAGGTATTTCTACCACGCATGAAATGGAACATCTAACGCCAATCATTAAACCTACGATTGGTGTGTTAACACATATGGGCCCTGCGCATGCCGAAGGGTTTAAGGATACAGCCGAAAAAATAAAGGAAAAGCTTCAGTTATTTGTAACAGTTGACAAATTTATTTACGGTAAAGATCAAATAAAAGGTGTTGACATAGAAGGCCCTGCATCTATTTTTAAAAGATCAGTAACTTTTTATTCTTGGAGTAGAACAGCGCCAGCAACGCTTGTTGTTACAGGTGAAAAGATAAAGGGTAGTCGCGCGCAATTAACCCTTTTATACGCAGGTGAATTGTTTGAAGTAGAAATCCCTTTTACAGACAAGGCTTCTATCGATAATGCAGTGCTTTGTATGCTTACATTATGTGCAATGGGCAAAGCGTTCTCTTATATTTCTCGGGGTATTGCGCAGCTTACAGCTGTTGATATGCGTATGCAATTTAAAAAAGGAATCAATAATTGTACGTTTATTAATGATAGTTACAATTTAGATTTCGATTCTTTTGTTGTTGCTGGATTTTATGTACAAGCCCAGGCTGCAGGAAGAGACGCTTGTATCATTGTATCTGATTTTTCAGAAACAGGGCAGTCCTCTAACGACTTGTATGGTAAAGTGGCCAAGCATGCAGCAGCCCTTAGCCTCAAGCGGTTTATTGGAATTGGTCCTCAGATAAAAAAGAATCAATCGATTATTCAAAACGAATTTTCTGCCACTTCAACAAAGCTTCATTTTTTTGATAGTACTGAGTTGTTTTTATTACAGTTTCGATTGCAGGATTTTTCCAATGAAATTATTTTGTTAAAAGGTGCTCGTATTTTTGAATTTGAACGCATTGCAAATTGGCTGGAACAAAAAATGCATGAAACAGTACTCGAAATTAATTTAACAGCACTAGCGCACAATGTAAAGCAGCTACAAAATTCGATTGGGTCGTCTACTAAATTAATGGCAGTAGTAAAAGCGTTTTCATACGGAAACGGAAGTGCCGAAGTGGCAAGAACACTTGCTGCTGTCAAAACAGATTATTTAGCGGTAGCTTATGTAGACGAGGGCGTGGAATTACGAAGGGCTGGCATTCATTTACCTATTATGGTAATGAGTCCTAACGAAGCTGGCTTTGAAGCCATGGTAGCCTATGGCTTAGAGCCGGAAATTTATTCATTTGCCATGTATGAGGCCTTTGCTTCTTTTTTAAATATTCAGGGTCTTGAGTCATATGGTGTTCACTTGAAAATAAATACGGGTATGAACCGCTTGGGTTTTGAACCCGCTGAAATTGAACTGCTGGCTCAAAAATTGGTTACAGATAAGTGCATGGTTGTTAAGTCTGTGATGAGTCATTTGGTAGCGAGTGATGCATCCGAGCATGATGCGTATACGCAGGAACAGATCGCTGTTTTTGAACTTGTGTGTAGCACTTTACAAGAAAAAATGGGGTACTCATTTATTAGGCATATTGCAAATTCTCATGCAGTGGATAGGCACCCGGCGTCAAGATTAGATATGGTGCGTGTAGGCATTGGACTTTATGGTACTAGTGCTAACGCAACAAATGGATATAGAAAAGTGGCTACATTAAAAACGACCATTGCCCAAATCAGACAAGTGCCCGTTGGCGCATCTGTTGGTTATGAGCGGGCAGCCATGATGGGAAAAGATACCCTTATTGCCACTGTTCGTATAGGTTATGCCGATGGGTATGATAGACGCTTTAGTAAAGGCATAGGTAAAATGTATATTAAGGGCGTTTTA
Source organism: Sediminibacterium sp. (assembly GCA_049418605.1). Taxonomy (GTDB): domain Bacteria; phylum Bacteroidota; class Bacteroidia; order Chitinophagales; family Chitinophagaceae; genus Sediminibacterium. The sequence goes on from JBMSJE010000037.1 coordinate 9,769, forward strand.
TGTCCGGTAGTAGGACTTGTATGTATGGATATGACAATGATTGACGTAACAGAGGTAAAAGATATTTCCTTATCCGATGAAGTAGAGATTTTTGGTGAACATATTGCTATTGAAACCCTTGCAAAGTGGTCGGGCATTAATAAGTACGAGTTAATGAGTGGCATTAATGCACGTGTAAAAAGGATTTACATAGAAGAGTAAATCTTATCTTTGAGCTTCTTTAATAAAAAGCCACACCAGTGAAAGCAAAACATCTTATTGGAATTATAATTGCCATCTTATTTGTAGACCAGGCACTTAAATTTTATATCAAGCTCAACTATTATATTGGTGAAGAGCACTTAGTGCTGGGCACTTGGTTTAGACTTCATTTTGTTGAAAACGAAGGCATGGCATGGGGATGGAAATTTGGCGGCGATTTTGGTAAAGTAGCACTTACTTTATTTAGACTTGCTGCTGTTATTTGGGGTAGTTTTTTACTCCGTGATTTTTTGCGCAAAGGGATGCACAAGGGATTTATTATTTGTGCAGCTATGATTTACGCCGGTGCATTGGGTAATTTAATTGATAGTTTATTGTATGGTTTAATTTTTGAGCAAAGCGATTATTTTGCGCAAAATGTAGCCCATTTATTTCCAGCAGCAGGTGGCTATGCCTCTTTGTTTCACGGAAGAGTAGTTGACATGTTTTATTTTCCTATTATTACCGACGGGCATTTTCCAACTTGCTTCCCAATATGGGGTGGAGAAAGTTTTGAATTTTTTAGACCTGTCTTTAATGTGGCTGACGCATCCATTTCATTAGGCGTATTTATACTCCTAATTTTTCAAAATAAATTCTTTGCAGATCCTTTGCCAGAAAGCAGTTCAGCCGATATTACCAACAGTTCTTCAGGCAACAGTGTTGCCGGGAGCTAGGGCCAATTGCTGATTAAGTTTTGTAATATTATCGAGTGTTGTGTGGGCAATTTTTTCCATCGCTTCTGCGGTAAAAAATCCTTGGTGACCCGTTATGAGTACATTGGGGAAACTCATTAAACGTTGTATGATATCGTCCTTAATTATGGTATTCGATAAGTCATGAAAAAATAATTTTTCTTCTTGCTCATATACATCTAATCCTAGTGCACCAATCGTTTCATTTTTTAAACCATCAATAACAGCTTTGGTATCTAATAGGCCACCTCTTCCGGTATTAATAATGGTGACGCCTTTTTTACAATAGCCAAGGGTTTGGGTATTTATAATATATTTTGTTTGTTCATTAAGTGGGCAGTGCAACGAAATAATATCTGACGCTAAAACTTCAATGAGTGGCGCGTACTTCACACCAAGCGCTTCCATGTCTTTGTTTACGATAAGGTCAAAAGCAGTTACTTCACATCCAAAACCAAGCATGATTTTGCAAAATGCTTGGCCAATATTTCCGGTGCCTATCACCCCCACTTTTTTGCCATGAATATTAAATCCGATTAATCCGGATAAAGCAAAATTTTGCTCCCGAACACGGTTATAAGCTTTGTGCGTTTTTCTGGTAAGGGTTAATATAAGTGCAACGGCATGTTCCGCCACTGCCTCTGGCGAGTAGGCGCCTACTCTACAAACTTTGATGCCAGCTTTTTTTGCTGCTTCAACATCTATATTATTAAATCCAGCGCACCTAAGGGCAATCTTTTGAACACCTAGGGTCTTTAAGCCTTCAATTACAGCCGCCGAAGCTTGATCATTCACAAATAAGCAAACAACTTGGGCACCCTTTGCGAGGCTTAATGTAGCCGGGTCTAAGGCCTGGGTAAAAAACACCAATTCGTGTCCAAATGCTTGATTTGCAGACTCGAAAAATGTGATGTCGTAGGGTTGGGTAGAAAAAAAGGCAATTTTCATAGGGTAAAGGTAAGTCCTTGCTTATATTTATTACCTTTGCAGCCTTAAAAACAGGGCTGTAATTGCATTACAGAACCGATTAACCCACAAAGGTATGCGTGTAAAATATCCAGAATTCCAAGGCCTTCATCTGCCTAGCATTGAGCAGTCAATTTTAGCTAAATGGAAAGAAGAAGAGGCGTTTGAACAAAGTGTGCGTTTACGTGAAGGTAACACTCCTTTTGTATTTTATGAGGGTCCGCCTAGTGCTAATGGAATGCCAGGTATTCACCACGTTATTTCTAGAACTTTAAAAGACATGGTGTGTAGGTATAAAACCATGCAGGGTTTTCAGGTTAAAAGAAAAGGTGGCTGGGATACACACGGACTTCCAGTAGAACTTGGGGTTGAAAAAGAATTAGGCATCACCAAAGAAGATATTGGTAAAAAAATTACTGTCGAAGAATACAACCAAAAATGTAGAGAAGCCGTGCTTCGTTACAAAGACAAGTGGGATGAGATTACCACTAAAATGGGATACTGGGTAGATTTAAATGACCCGTACATTACTTTCGAAAATGACTACATCGAAACACTTTGGTGGATTTTAAGTGAGTTGTATAAAAAAGGATATTTGTATGAGAGTGTAAGTATTCAGCCTTATTCTCCTGCTGCAGGAACGGGATTAAGCTCACACGAATTAAACCAACCGGGCACGTACAAAGATGTAAAAGATACATCTGCTGTTGCGATGTTTAAGGCATTAGCCACGGATGCAAAAAATAAATTTTTAATTGATGCAGCGGGTGATAACGAAGTGTATTATTTAGCATGGACAACTACGCCATGGACGCTGCCTTCAAATTTGGGTTTAACCGTTGGGCCTAATATTGAGTACGTGTTGGTTAAAACATTTAACCCGTATACCCATTTACCAGTGCATGTAGTGCTTGCCAAAGCCCTACTGTCAAAGCTTTTCAAGCCAGAAGGTGAAAATGGAGATTTTGAAAATTACAACGCCGAGCAAAAATTATTGCCTTGGAAAATAGTGGCAAATTTTAAAGGCACTGATATTGAAGGTGCGCAGTACGAACAACTCATGCCAACTGATGCAAGCAGTATGGCCGCAATTGAGGAAATAACACCGGGTGCAAAACCGTTTAGAATTTTACTCGGCGATTTTGTTACAACAGAGGATGGAACAGGTATTGTGCATACTTCACCAGCTTTTGGTGCAGACGATTACCGTGTTGGTCAAAAAAATAATATTGGTATTTTAACACTTGTAGATAGAGCAGGAAAATTTGTAGAAGGTGTTGGTGAATTTAGTAACCGCTATGTAAAAAACTACAAAGATGATCCCGAATATGTAGACGTGAACGTTGATATATGTGTGAAACTCAAAAAAGAAAACCGCGCATTTAAAGTAGAAAAATACGAACATAGTTATCCGCATTGTTGGAGAACAGACAAGCCAATTTTATACTATCCACTAGATGCTTGGTTTATTAAAACAACAGCGGTTAAAGACCGTATGGTGGAACTCAATAAAACCATCAATTGGAAACCTAAATCTACGGGCGAAGGCCGTTTTGGTAACTGGCTTGAAAACATGGTGGATTGGAATTTGAGCAGAAGCAGGTATTGGGGAACGCCGCTTCCAGTATGGCGTACAGAGGACGGCACCGAAGAAGTTTGTATTGGTTCTGTGGAACAGTTAAATGCTGGCATCAAAAAAGCAAATGAAGTACTCGGTGGTAGCGTTAATCAAAATTATTTACACGGTGGTATCTTGGATTTACACAAACCATTTGTGGATGATATTATTTTAGTGAGCGATTCTGGTAAACCCATGCACCGCGTTTCAGATTTAATTGATGTATGGTTTGATAGTGGTGCGATGCCTTATGCGCAGTGGCATTATCCTTTTGAAAACAAAGAGCTTGTTGATAAAGGTCAAGCATTCCCTGCCGATTTTATTTGTGAAGGTGTGGACCAAACACGTGGATGGTTTTATACCCTACATGCTATTGGTGTAATGCTTTTTGATAGCGTTGCTTATAAGACAGTGGTGAGTAATGGATTGGTGCTAGATAAAAATGGCAACAAAATGAGTAAGCGTTTAGGTAACGTTGTTAATCCTTTTGAAACCATCGAAAAATATGGCGCCGACGCAACCCGCTGGTACCTAGTAACCAACGCCTCTCCTTGGGATAATTTAAAATTTGACGTAGCGGGTATCCAAGAAGTGCAGCGCAAATTTTTTGGCACATTATACAATACCTATCAATTTTTTGCGCTCTATGCAAATGTGGATGGCTTCTCTTTTTCAGAAGCCCCAGTACCACTTGCAGAACGTCCAGAAATTGACCGTTGGATTTTATCAAGTTTACATTCACTTGTTAAAAAAGTAACCGCAGCAATGGACGATTATGAACCAACCGTTGCCGGAAGAGCTATTGAATCTTTTGTAGATGAGCAACTGAGTAACTGGTATGTAAGACTTTGTAGAAGAAGATTTTGGAAAGGTGAATATGAGCAGGATAAAATTAGTGCCTACCAAACTTTGTACGAGTGTTTAGAAACAGTGATACAATTAACGGCACCTATTGCTCCGTTTTTTAGTGATGCTATTTTTTCAAACCTCAATAGTGTAACGGGTAAGCATCAAGTGGCGTCTATTCATCATGCCAATTTTCCGGTGGCAAATGATACATTCATTGATGCTGCCCTCGAAGAAAGAATGCAATTAGCACAGGATGTTTGTTCACTCGTGCTCAGCCTTCGTAAAAAAGTAAACATTAAAGTGCGTCAGCCACTTCAAAAAATACTTATTCCGGTATTAGACCCTGCCATGCAGGATCAGCTGGTTTTAATTCAGGATTTGATTACGGCGGAGGTAAATGTTAAAGAAATTGAATATTTGACCGAAACACATGGAATTATTAAGAAAAAGATAAAACCCAATTTTAAGGCACTCGGTACTAAAATGGGCGCCAAAATGAAAGCGGCTGGTGCGGCCATTACCGCCATGACCGGCGCTCAAATTGCAACCCTTGAAAAAATGGGTGAAATTCTCTTATCTATTGATGGTGAAGAACTTAGCATTGCATTAACCGAGGTTGACATTGCCGCAGAGGACATTCCGGGTTGGAGTGTGGCGAGTAAAGGCAGCCTAACCGTGGCCCTGGACATCACCATTACGCCTGATTTACAGCAGGAAGGGGACGCCAGAGAGTTCGTAAACCGTGTACAAAATATTAGAAAAGAAAGTGGTTTTGCCCTTACAGACCGTATATTCGTGACCCTAGAGCATTGCGACAGGCTTAAGGAGTCGATTGTTAAATATAACGACTATATTTGCCGCGAAATTTTAGCTGATTCTATCAATTGGGTAGATGAGGTTGCAAATGCAACTGAACTCGACGTAAATGATAATTTGCTAAAAGTTTCAATAACTAAACAAGCATAACAATAAGCATATGGCTACAAAGAAACCAGCCCCAAAAGCAGCACCTGCTAAAAAAGTAGCAGCTCCAGCAAAAAAGGCGGCTCCGGCCAAAAAAGCAGCACCTGCTAAAAAAGCAGCACTTGCTAAAAAAGCAGCGCTTGCTAAACCAGCAGCACCTGCAAAAAAAGTGGCAGCGCCCGTAAAAAAGGGGGCTCCAGCCCCAAAAGCAGCACCTGCTAAACCAGCAGCACCCGCTAAAAAAGTAGCAGCGCCTGTAAAAAAAGCGGCTCCTGTTAAAGCTGTTGCACCCGCTAAAAAAGTAGCAGCGCCTGTAAAAAAAGCGGCTCCTGTTAAAGCTG
>JBMSJE010000038.1:0-15377 GCA_049418605.1 Sediminibacterium sp.
GCAAATGCAACACTATTGCTTAATGCAATGGTTGGCATATATAGTAAAGAGTAGGCAAGAATTACCCAGTAAAAACTTGTGGTAGCCGTCATTTTTGTAGCATAAAAAAGTAGCGCTGCACCAATAAGGTGTAGAATACCCATAATTTTTTGTGCGGCAAAAAAACGGTCTGCAATCATGCCTACAAAAAATGGAGAAAGCATCGTAGCAATAGCGCCAGCGCCATAAGTAGCACCTTTTGCAAGGTCCACTACATTTTGCCCTTCTCCCTTAAATAAAGTATCCATGTATGGGCCCATGGTTACATACCAGGCACCCCAAATATAATATTGTAAAAACATCATGGCAGCTAGCATGATTCCTGTTTTCATTTTCATAGGCAAATTGTTAATCGTTTTTCTTACATTAGGGTTCAATTTAAGTAATTTTCAAACGTTATTTATGAAAAATAAGTCAAACCTTTTACGCATTGCTTTCTTATTCATTGCACTCGGTATTTTTGGTGCTGTTTTAGCGGCCGTAAATGCCCCAAAGCCGCTTAAAATATTGGTATTTTTTGAAACAAAAGGCTACTATCATAGTTCAATTCCAGTGGCTGTTGCTGCACTTCAAAAATTAGGTAAGGCTAATAACATGCAAGTAGATACGACTTCTGAGTCGGCTACTTTTTTACAACCAAATTTAGATTCGTATCATGCTATTGTATTTATGAGTACCACTGGTGATGTATTTAATGAAGGGGAACAAGCGGCTTTTAAAAAATATATTAATAAGGGGGGAGGTTTTGTAGGTATACATGCTGCAACTGATACCGAATATGGATGGCCTTGGTACAATCAACTCGTTGGTGGTTATTTTAAAAGTCATCCCAATCAACAAGAGGCGGTAATAAATGTATTAGATGGTAAACATGCATCTACCAAACATTTACCTGCGCAGTGGAAACGTTTTGATGAGTGGTATAATTTTAAAGACATGCAACCAGGTTTACATATTCTTATGACCATTGATGAAAAATCGTATGAAGGTGGTGAAATGGGCGCTTCGCATCCAATGGCCTGGTACCATAAATTTGATGGAGGTAAAGCCTTTTATACTGAGCTTGGGCATACCAACGAATCATATGAAGATCCCTTGTTTCTAATACATATATTAGGTGGTATTCAGTATGCGGCTAAATAGCTGCAAGCGCTCCTGTAATATCTGCAAGTATATCGTCTCTGTGCTCTAGTCCTACACTAATACGGATGAGCCCGGGTGTAATGTTTACGGCAAGTCTTTCTGCCTCGGATAATTTTGCGTGTGTAGTGCTTGCAGGGTGAGAAGCAATACTTCTGGTATCTCCAAGGTTAGCGGTGAGCGACAGCATTTTTAAGTTGTTTAAAAATGTTTTACCAGCTTCTAGTCCGCCCTTTAATTCAAAGCAAACAATGCCACCGCCATTTGTCATTTGTTTTTTAGCAACTGCTTGTTGTGGATGGCTTGCTAAAAATGGATATCTTAATGTTGCAATGGCTGCATGATTTTCGAGGGCTTCTGCTATAAATAAAGCATTGGATGCGTGTCTTTCCATGCGAACATCTAATGTTTCTATACTTTTGCTTAAAAGCCAAGCATTAAATGGGGATAGCGCAGGTCCTGTGCTTCTGCAAAAGAGGTAAATATCTTTTATGAGTTCTTTTTTACCCACTACTATGCCACCTAAAACTCTACCTTGTCCATCTATCCATTTTGTTGCTGAGTGCACTACTAAATCGGCGCCAAAGTTTATGGGACGCTGGTTTACAGGGGTTGCAAAACAGTTGTCTACATTTAAAATGATGTTGTGTTTTTTTGCAACGCTGCTAATCATTTCTATATCTAAAATATCTAGACCTGGGTTGGTTGGTGTTTCTAGATAAATCATTTTTGTATTTGGCGTAACAGCGGATTCCCACTCCGCTTCTGTTGCGGTGGCTAACACATAAGAGGTGTTAATGCCATAATTAGGAAGGTATTTTGCAATCACGGTATGGGTACTACCAAAAATAGAATTACAAGAAAGTAAATGATCGCCTTTTTTTAATAGCGCCATAAAGGAGCCAAATACTGCACTCATACCGGAGGCAGTTGCGTAACCGGCTTCGGCACCTTCTAGTGCACAAATTTTATCAGTAAATTCCTGCACATTGGGATTGCTAAATCTGCTATAGATATTATCATCGGTTTCATCGGCAAAAGCAGCGCGCATACTTTCTGCATCATCAAAACAAAAGCTGCTCGTCAAATAAAGTGGACTGCTATGTTCCATTTCATTTGTTTGCGTGGTTCTAATTCTTATGGCGTCGGTTTGCGGCTTTGACATATTGGTATGGTGTGCTTTGCAACAAAGGTAAGCTTCGAAAACTAGCTACCACCACTCGCTTTCTAAAATATTTTATGTCTAGTGATTAAAGTGTAGTTATTTTGTACCACATGCAGTCTCAAATCCAATACCTGAAATACAAACAGCCGTTCGTTTTAGAATGTGGTGAGGTATTGCCAAGCTTAACTATTGCCTACCATACCTATGGAACGCTTAATGCTGCTGGTACCAATGTAGTATGGGTATGTCATGCATTAACGGCCAATGCAGATGCAGGGGATTGGTGGGAGGGCTTAATAGGAAATGATGCACTCATTAATGAGCAGGATTATTTTATTGTTTGTGCAAATATTATTGGCTCTTGTTATGGCTCTACTGGGCCATTAACCGAAAATCCAAATACTGGTGCTCCCTACTATTCAAGTTTTCCCGCTGTAACCATTAGGGATATGGTAAAGGCGCATGTTGTTTTAAGAGAAGCCTTAGGCATAAAATCTATTGCACTTTTAATGGGTGGAAGTATGGGTGGATATCAAGTGCTTGAATGGGCGCTACTTGAACCCGCCGTTATTCAAAAATTATTTTTAATTGCAACATCACCGTCAGAGAGTGCTTGGGGTGTTGCCATTCATACCGCACAACGTTTAGCAATTGAAGCAGATGCAACATGGAAAAATATGGATGCAAATGCTGGTAATGCCGGTTTAAAAGCGGCGCGTGCCATTGGCATGTTAACCTACCGTAATTATCAAATTTTTAAGGAGGCACAAACCGATCCTGATTCAGAAAAAATAGATAGCTATAAAGCGGCTTCGTATATCAATTACCAAGGTGACAAGCTCGTTCAAAGATTTAATGCCTATACCTATTGGTTACTCACTAAATCTATGGATAGTCATAATGTATCGAGAGGAAGAGGTATGGATTTAATGCAAACCTTAAAAAGTATCACAATGCCTACTTTAATTATAGGCATCAAAAGCGATATTTTATGTCCATTAGAAGAGCAGCGATTTATGGCAGCCCATTTACCGGGTGCAGCGTTAGTAGAAATCGATTCTAATTATGGACATGATGGTTTTATTATTGAAACAAAACAAATCACGTCACATCTAGCCGCCTTTTTAAACTAGGTCTTTACTGAGGATGGTATATGCTTTTGGCGTTTTTATACACTTCTGCTTTATTGAGCGTCATCTTTTTTGTTTGCTGACGCGTATACATTTCCATTTGATCAGTATAGTGTGGCGAATCTTTTTTAGCAGAAGCACCATATACATTGAGTGATTCTATTTGTGGGCCATCTTTTGTAAACCTTACCAGTTCTATGTAAGCGTCTCCTTGATTGCCTTTCCATTTACCATCTTTGTATGGAACGGAGTACATGGGAGCAAGCACATCCGGTAAGCCAGGTAGCGGAATTTCTTTTGTTCCACGCACTAATTTTTGCACCTCACCCAGTGCAATATTTGTTTTGCCAAAATCTTTGAGCATGGTTTGTTTCGCTTCTCTTAAAAGTTGCACAGCAAGTTGTTTACTGATAGACTTATTTTGTAAATAAAGTACTTTGTTTATATTAGCAGCTGCTTGAACAAAAAAGAAAGTACCTGCGCCAATACTCTCTGCATCTGAATTTCTATTCCAGTTATTTAGTTGCGCAATGATATCGGCAATGTCTGGGAACTCATTGCTGTTTAATAAAAACACACTATCTATTTTGCTAGGAAAATAAAAAGAAGAAGGAAATTGTCTATCAAATTTGATGCGCTTGAAATCTTCGTAACTTACTTTATTAAGTGGTTGCATAAGTTCCGCGAAACGCATACTCCTGTTGTTTTCTAGGGTTTCATAACCCATGGTAATATCTTTTACCAATGGATTGTCAGTGCCTTCTGTGCTATGAAAAGGAGAGTGGTTGGTATTATACACATAGCCAGCTTTTGGTTGCAGTACTTGGGGTAAATTAGATAGTGGATGAAGCTCTGTCCAAAGTGTTTTGCTCGTATTACCTGGTAGTGTTGTTTTCCAATTGTAACTTTTATCTCTTACCGGAATGCGTCCGTTACTAATATAAAAAATAGTATCGTAACGGTCTGCGTATACAATATTATAACCTGGAATGGCCAACATATTTAATGCGCTCTTGAATTCAGTAAAGTTTTTAGCCTTATTAAAAGCATACCACTGTTCAAGTCCTCTAATGTCCATTTGAGCAGGCATGCGAATAGAAAAAACACCTCTTGGTGTAATTATTGTAGGACCGTATTTACTCCAAAATGCTTTTTTACCAAGTGTTACAACAACGCCAGCTATTTTTACTTTAAGGGGTGCTGTTTTTGCTTCAAGTGTTTCCCAATTGCCATCAAATTTGTATTGTAATTTGTTTTTTGGATTCATTTCTAATTGGTACACGTCTAGTTTGTCTGGTGCATTAACCGTGTGTGCCCAACCTAAATATTCGTTGCAACCATGTAAAATGCAGGGAGCGCCCGGAAAATTGGCGCCAATAATATTCCAGCCGTCTTCGCTATTTAAATGTGCTTCATAAAAAGCAACTGGCCCTTCTAGGGGTTGGTGCGCATTAATGTCTAGATATACTTGACCGTCAGTGGTTTTAGCGCTGTTAAATGCAAACGCGTTACTGCCTGCCGTTTTATAATTTTCTAATAATGGAACCGTACCGCCAAAAATGGAACTGAGTGCTTTATCTGCGCCAGAGAGCACGCATAGTTGTAGTACCGAATATTGTACCATATCTTTTGGCGTAACAGGAAATATTTTTTTGAGTAGTACTTCTTTGGGATGTGCAGTAGCGTATGCGTTGAGCCCGGCTGCGTAGCCTTCCAATAATTTTTTAAATGCTGGGCTCAGGTCAGATTCGTAATTTGCTTCTACAAGTTCTGGAATGCGCAATAAGTGAATGATATAATCAATGGAAGCACCCTTTTTACCTTGATATTGAGCTAGCATAGATTTGCCAGCCATTAATGACTGCTGAATGGTTGCAAAATCATCTTCTGCGTGTGCCCAGGCAAGCCCGTAAGCAACGTCTGGATCTGTTTTGCCAAAAATATGGGGGACGCCAAAGCTGTCTCTGATAATATCAATTTTGGCAGGGTTTATTTGCGCATTTGCCCAATTATTGGTTAGTGTTAAGCAGGTAACAAAAAGTAAAATCCGTTTCATAATGTAAAGTGTAACAGTATAACAATTAAAAGCGCAAAGGGTTTAATTTCAAGATGTGCCGTATCTTTGTGTCAAATAAATGGTATGGGTATTTTCAAGCAATTAAAAGAGTATCTCTTTATTTCTAAAAGAGACCCGAACGAGCCGCGCACTCAGTGGATGAAATATATGCATGGCATGAACCGTATTTCTCTTTTTATGTTTTTGATAGCGGTTCTTATTGTTTTATTTAAAGCATTCATATTACCCCTCCTGAATAAATAATTTTGGTCCTGCACATGCCACAATTTCTTGGGCAACTTTTGCAGAAGCCTCTCCGCCACCTGCTGCAAGAACTGTATGCAACAATTGGTAATTATCCATCACTTCTTTTCTGTTGGCTTCATTTTCTGTGATATTACGCAGCGCAGTTGTTAAATGCTGTTCCGTTAAATTTTCTTGAATAATTTCTTGGACAATTTCTTTGTCCATGATGAGATTCACTAGTGATATGAATTTTATTTTTACTAGCCACTTTGCTATTTGGTAAGAGAACTTACTGGTTTTATAGCAGACAACTTCTGGTACTTTAAATAGTGCGGTTTCAAGGGTGGCGGTGCCACTGGTAACAAGTGCTGCATCTGCAATACTAAGTAAATCGTAAGTGCTATTTTTAATAAGTGTTACATTAGAGTAGCCCATTAAAAACCGGTTGTAAAAAGGGGCGTCCTGCCCTGGTGCTTGAGCTACCATAAATGTATACGCTGGAAAATGTGGCGTTACACTTAACATGATAGGGAGCATCTTAACAATCTCTTGTTTTCTGCTACCTGGTAGTAATGCAATTACTTTTTTATTGTCGGTAACAAGTGGGGTAGTGCTTTTAAAAGATTCAATCACACGTAGCAGGGGATGACCCACATAGGTAACATCCCAATTCCACTTATTTTTAAAATAGTCCTTTTCGAAAGGGAGTATGCAAAACATTTTATCGATGCACAGTTTCATTTTTTTAACCCTGTTTTCTTTCCATGCCCAAACTTGTGGTGCAATGTAATAGACTACTTTGCATCCATGTTTTTTTGCCCATTCGGCAATGCGTAAATTAAAACCTGGGTAGTCTATTAATACGAGTACATCGGGTTGCCAAGCTTCTATATCTTGCTTGCAAAATTTTATGTTTTGTAAGATGGTGGGGAGGTTTTTGATCACTTCCAAAAACCCCATAAAAGCTAGGTCTCTATAATGCTTAACAAGTGAGGCACCAGCGTCCTTCATGAGGTCTCCACCCCAAGCTCTAATGCTGGCCGCAGGATCTAAATGCTTAATTTCCTTTATGAGGTTGCTGCCGTGTAGGTCTCCACTGGCTTCTCCTGCAATAATATAGTACTTCATAGGCTTCTCGCAATTTACGTTAGATGGCCCAAAATGTTAATAAAACTAAAAAAATAGTTAAAAAACTAAAAATTTAGTTGTTAAACTAAAAAAATAGTTTTAGCATTGTGTTTCAAATGTAAACGTCGCATGAAACCATTAACAAAAGCAGAAGAGCAAGTGATGCAGCAGGTGTGGAAATTATCCAGTGCCTATTTAAAAGATATTGTAGAGTCTTATCCAATGCCTCGCCCACATACCAATACGGTGGCAACGCTTGTAAAAATACTCGTTGACAAAGGATATATAGGCGTAGAAGCGATGGGTAGGGTGCACCGTTATTTTCCACTCGTTAGTAAAGAAGCCTATTCTACTAGCTCTATAAAATCACTAGTGGACGCTTATTTTGAAGGTTCTTTTAGTGAAGCCGTTTCTTGTATGTTACAGCAAAAGGAAATTAGTGTTAGTGAATTAGAACTTTTATTGGATCAGTTAAAACAATCAAAAAATTAAGTCATGTATCCTACACTCTATTATCTTTTACAAGTACTTGTATGTAGTGCTGTTTTGATGGTGTATTATTTACTAGTACTGCGTAATAAAAAATTTCATCAGTACAACCGCTTTTATTTACTGGGCGTTGCAATTGTTTCATGGATTGTTCCCTTAATCAAAATATTTTGGCAACAAGAAAGATCAGGTGTTAGGCAAGTTGATTTATTAAATGTTGTTGCAGTCAATAATTCTGAGATGGAAGCCTTGGTTACTTCTAAACAAGAATCACTTGACCTGTTATCGCTTTTGCCAAATTTGTATCTAGGTGTATCTGGTTTTTTAGCAGTGGCGATGCTTGTTTCACTCTTTAGAATCTATAAAATTTATACCACACACGAATGTAGCAACCTTCAACAATTTTATTTAATAATGACGCGCGTAAAGGGGACGCCCTTTTCATTTTTCAATTATATTTTTTGGAATGCCGAAATTGATATCCAAACACCTGCTGGCAAACAAATTTTACAACATGAGTTAACGCATGTTACACAGTATCATTCTATTGATAAAATAGTGATACAATTAAATTTGATTGCGGGTTGGTTCAATCCTTTCTTTTGGCTACTCAAAAAAGAGCTGGACATGATCCATGAATTTATTGCCGATAAGAAATCGGTAGAACATGGAGATACTGCCAGCTTTGCTCAAATGTTGTTGACAACGGCTTATCCGGGTCAGCAATTTCCACTCACCAATCCATTCTTTTTTTCACCCATTAAACGAAGATTAAAAATGCTTACCAATGTCAAAAACCCAAGTTTCAGCTATGCAAGAAGAATAGTTGTACTTCCCCTGTTATCAATTGTTATTTTATTATTTTCTTTTAGAACAAAAGAAGAAAATATGACGAAACCTGTTTCAATTAAAGACACCACAAAAAAAGTAATGATTGTTCAAGGCTATAAAATTTCACCAGAAGACACTTTAATTGCATCAAAAGGGAATAATAAATCTATTGTAATTAAAATGGATGCAGCAGGTGTAAATAATAATGGACACAAGCCACTGTATGTTTTAGATGGAGAAGTTATTTCTGAATCTGTTATGAGTGTGATTGATCCCAATAAAATTGAATCAATCAATATTTTAAAAGACGCCTCTGCTGTTGCAGTTTTTGGAGAAAAAGGTAAAGGCGGTGTGGTGCAAATCACAACAAAAAAAGGTAATAGCGAAAAGAGGGATGGGCCAATAGTTGTTCGAGGTTATAAAATGGATCCAGCTAATCCAAAAGCAGATGATCATTTTGAGATTGTTACTGATTCTGTTATAACAAATGGCAAAACTGTTTTAATCAAGTCAGGTAAATTGGCAGAAGCAACAATGATTTCAAAAAACTTTGATGGTTTTGGAAATCCAATCATTATTCAAACAGAGGGAAAGAAAGTAGTTAGTTCACTAAACTTAAATCCTGGTTTAATTTTAATTGACGGCGAGAAAAAAACAAAAAAAGAAATGGATACTTTGTCGCCAGATCAAATCAAATCTGTTGAAATATTAAAAGGCGAATCAGCAATTAAAGCATATGGTCCAGACGCAAAAGACGGTGTGATTAAAATTACGACCAAGAAAAAAGTAGATCTATAAAAACCACTTAACGGCTAAGGACGCTAATGCATACAAACAAGTTGCAATAAATACGCCCTTAGCCGTTTTGTCTTTTTGCGCATTAATATATAGCGTGAAAACAACCGCGTTAGAAATTAAGCAAAGGCTTACTATCGCTGTTAGTAATGACTTTTGTAAAATTAGTACTTCAAAAAATTCAGCGAGTGTAAAGCGGCTAAATTTAAAAAAGTAATAGCCAAAAAGTCCTACAATGGGTGTGATGCAACCAAGTATAATGCCAAGTTTTATATCGTCTCTTTTAAATATCATAATTTCCATTTTGTTTCGAGGGTCTTTTTAAGGCCATAGTGTGTAAGGTCAAATTGCACAGGTACCACACTTACATAATTATTTTTAAGTGCCCATGAATCGGTGTCTTTGCCTGATTCTAAATTTTTAAATTCGCCGGTTAGCCAGTAATATTTTTTCCCGTGTGGATCTTTTCTTTGGTCAAACTTTTCTTCGTATTTGGCGTAGGCCTGCCTGCAAATTTTTATCCCTTTAATTAATTTTTCATCCACCGCTGGGATATTTACATTGAGACATAAATGTTTATCAAGTGGTTTCCCAGCAAGCATTTTTTCTACAATGATGCGCACATATTTTTTTGCCCCTGAAAAATCTGCGTCGATACTATAATCAAGTAATGAAAATCCAATGCTAGGAATACTTTCAATAGACGCTTCTAGGGCTGCCGACATGGTTCCAGAATAAATAACATTGATAGAGTGGTTGGCGCCATGGTTGATGCCACTGAGGCAAATGGTTGGCTTTTTATGTAAAATAACGTCTACAGCAAGTTTCACGCAATCGACAGGAGTGCCGCTGCAACTATAGGTTTCTACGCCTTCAAATACATGTACTTTTTGAAGCCTTAGGGGGTGACCAATGGTAATGGCGTGTCCCATGCCACTTTGCGGCTTGTCTGGGGCTACCACTACAATGCGTCCTAGGCCTTTTACAGCTTCTACCAGGGCTTTAATGCCAGGAGCGGTAACGCTGTCGTCATTGGTTATTAATATGGTAGGGATTTCTTTGGTTTTCGCAGATTTTGCCATGGGTGCAAGATACAAATAGAAAAATATGAAAAATAAATTTGGTAATACTAAAATTATTAGTATTTTGCAGCTAAATCAATTAGTTATGTCAAACGCCGGAAAAAATTTACGTCACTTGCGCAAGCAGCGTGGTTGGACCCAGGAAGAATTTGCTAATAAGCTAAACATTAAAAGAAGCCTTGTTGGCGCTTATGAAGAGGAGCGTGCCGAGCCCCGTTTAGAGGTGATGGAAGCCATTTGTTCCCTTTTCAAGCTCAGCTTAGAAGACTTCTTATTTCAAGACCTAACGGGTAGTTCGCCAAAAGGTGTTTCTTACCTCGAAAGTCGGAGGCAATTAAAAATGATTGCCGAGTCTGCTCAAATTAGTTTTGTACCGGTAAAAGCCGCTGCTGGATATTTAGCAGGTTACGCCGATCCTGAATTTGTAGACGAGCTTAATACCTTTACGCTCCCTATGTTAGCGCCGGGTCAGTACCGTGCTTTTGAAATAGTGGGTGATAGTATGTTGCCAACTCCAAGTGGGAGTGTTATTGTAGGCGAAAAAGTAGAAAATTTTGACGAAGTAAAAAACAGCAATACCTACGTGGTGCTTTCTAAAAGTGAAGGTGTGGTGTACAAGCGTATTGTGCGTGACAACGAAAAAAAGAACAACCTAACACTTATTAGTGATAACCCGCAGTATGAACCCTACCATGTAAATGCAGAAGATGTATTAGAGGTTTGGAAGGCCGTATATATTTTGCAAAAGGCAAGTGCAGTGCCTAGGTGGGATGTTAACCAGTTAGCCGGCATGGTTAATAATTTACAAGAGCAGGTAAGTACGTTAAAAAGTAAACTCAATTAAACTAGGGCCTTTAGTTTCTTTATTTTAACCATTGGTACTTTTTTTAATGGGGCAAAGGTAGATTCGTCTATTTTTGCCCCATTTTATATATATGCGCAAAATAATTATAGTTCTTCTTTTGTTGATTGCAGTGACGTATGGCTTTGCGCAACCTAAAAAAATTGGTGCCCAAAAAATTAATACGACCATTAAAATAGATGGTGCATTAGATGAGCTTATATGGGCACAGTCTGATTCTGCCATTAATTTTATTCAAATCAGTCCTCAATTGGGTGCAGCTGCATCTAATAGGAGTAAGGTTTCTATTTTGTATGACGATCAGGCTATTTATGTTGGCGCTTTTTTATACAACAAGCCTCAAAATATTAGAAAGCAATTAACAGCAAGGGATGGAGAGCAGCGTAAAGACGTAGATTATTTTGCTGTTTTTTTTGATACCTATAATGATGATCAAAATGCGGTTCAATTTTTAGTAACAACACGCAATGTTCAATCCGATGCAAGACTGCTTCCAAATTTAAGTAGCCAGTTTGGCCCACCTTCCGATTACTCTTGGGACGCAGTTTGGGAAAGTAAAGTTCAGATGCATCAGAATGGATGGTCGGTAGAAATGAAAATTCCATATGCAGCCCTGCGTTTTTCTAAAAAAGAAATGCAAGACTGGGGTGTCAATTTTGAACGTTACGATAGGGGGAGTAACGAAAATGCGTATTGGAATAAAATTGATCCCAATCAAAATGGTTATGTCAATCAGTTTGGTGATATGACGGGGCTACAAAATATAGAACCACCACTAAGGTTGTCTTTGCTGCCTTATGTGTCTGCGGGTTCAAGAACTGTACCCTATGCCAATAGAGCCACCAGTAATACTTTTTTACGTAGTGGCGGAATGGATGTAAAATATGGTGTCAACGAAAGCTTTACATTAGACGCTACTTTAATTCCTGATTTTGGTCAGGTGGTATCAGACAATGTGGTGCTTAACTTAACGCCATACGAAATTCAATTTCAAGAAAATCGTCCTTTTTTTACAGAAGGAATTGAGCTTTTTAATAAATCCAATCTTTTATATTCCAGACGCATTGGTGCTACCCCTGATGGTTATTATGCGGTTAATAGTAAGGTTGCTAATAATAGTAATTTATCGATTGTTTCAAACCCGGGTATTTCACAATTATACAATGCGACCAAATTTTCTGGAAGAAATAAAAAGAAACTAGGCATTGGTGTTTTTAATGCACTAGTAGCGCCTACAACTGCAACGGTTTTAGATAAAACAACTGGTGTAAAAACAAATTATGAAACCAGTCCATTAACCAATTATAATATTCTGGTGCTAGATCAAGCGCTGGCTGGTAGATCATCCATTACATTAACCAATAGCAATGTTTGGAGGAGCGGAGGAACTCGCAATGCCAATGTTACCGGGCTTGATGCGAGTTTGTTTGATAAAACCAATACCCATCAACTTATTTGGAATGGAAGGGTGAGTGCTATTTCTGGTATTAATAGTTATACTGGCTTTAAAAGTCTATTAGCATTTGCAAAAGTGAGCGGCAAGATTCAGTACCTGTTACATACTAATATTGAGTCGGACAAATACGACCCTAACGATATGGGTTTTTTACTAGCGCCTAATGAATTTTCTGGTATCGCCAGAGTTAGTTACAACCAGTTTAAGCCTACAAAAAACTTTTTGCAATCAAGTTATACATTAACATTGAAGCCGTCCTATTTGTACAAGCCCAATGTGTTTACCAATTTTGAAATTCAAACAAGGGCATTTTGGTTTTTTAAGAATTTCTGGGATGCATCTGTAACATTAAATATTCAACCTCAATGGACGCATGATTATTTTGAAATGCGTACCGCAGGCGTCATGATAAAAAGAACGGGTTATTGGTATGCAAGTTTAGCAGGTAGTTCTGATAGTAGGAAACAGTTTTTTTTCAGGTACAATGCAGGGTTTGCCGAATCTCCAATTTATGATGATGCTTATATCAGTTTGAACTTTGCACCTCGTTATAGGTTTAATGATCATTTTAGTTTAGATGTTGACTTAAAGCGTGATGAAGACAATGGGCAATATGGATATGCGTTTAGAAATGCCGCAGGGGTACCTATTGCAGGAAGGCGTAAAGTAACTACTTTTAATAGTATTGTAAATGCTATTTATAATTTTAATGCGCGCATGAATTTGACTGCGCGCGCCAGACATTATTGGAGCAAGGTAGAATACGAAACCTTTTTTAATGTTACACCTAGTGGCGGCATTACTGAAATTCCTTTTGTGGCCGGGAAAAATCAAAATTTTAATGTCTTTAATATTGATATGTTTTACACTTGGGACTTTGCCTACGGTAGCCGGTTTATTATAGGATGGAAAAACTGGTTAGGTTCTGATTTTAATTTGCCTTACCAGTCGCATAAAAATTATATGAGTAATGCAAGAGCTGTGTTTCAGCAGCCGCACGGGAATGAAATTACATGTAAGCTCATTTACTTTTTGGATTACATGAAACTCAAAGCCAAAAATCCTTTAAAGCCTAATAGGAGTTAGGCTTAGCTGATTTGATTTGTCCGTTTTGTTTTCTAAAAAAGTATAGATTTTTATTTTCTTGGTAATCTACCTGACTTTTATTGTCTGTGTTAAATACAGGCATCAATTTAAAACTATTAAATACGGGGGTTGGTTTAGCGGATAATCCATTTGTAAAATAGAGCATGCTTTCAAACCCTTTAAAGAACTGGTCGCTAGGGCGGCCAAGGTATTTAAGTTTGTAGGCGGCTGTTAATTGTTTTAATAGTTTTTCATTGCCATTAAAATAAAAAGGGCTTGCGTAAATAATTTCTACGCTCGTAACATTGAGTGATTTTTCACCATCCCATGTGGGCATGCCAATTATAGTGGCTTTGTAGGCTGGGTTATCGTTGAGCAATTTTACAATAGAGTAGCCAAAGCTTTCTTTTAAACTGCCGCACAATAAAATGTTTTGTTTGGTAGAATCTAGGTAAGGAACAATGTCAGCAAAACTAATGCTATCGGCAACTTCAATATTTAAAAAGGATTTTGATGTTTTGCTATTACTGTCTACAATAATGTTTTGAATGTAATCTTCGGTGGCGCCTTTTTTCTTGAGGTAGAGAATGGTATTTTTTGAAAAATTTGTTTGTATATAATTGTAAATAGCCTCACACTGTGTTTTTAGTGTTGGGTTGATTATTGTAAAAAATGGATTATTGGTAACGCCAGCGTCATTTGGAAAAACGGCTGATACCATTGGTGTTTGGTGTGCTAGTGCAAAATCTGCGATTAATTTAGTATCCGCTTTATTTGTAACGGCACTGATGATTAATGCAGGTTTTTGTATGCCTGAGTCTGTTAGTAGGGTAGTGAGCGAATTGTTTTTTTGTTTGGTGTCAATGATACGTATGTCAAATGTGGCACTAGATTTTTTTAAGGAATCGACAGCCATTAAAACACCGTTGTAAAAATCGAGCCCTGGTAACATGGTTTTAGGCAAATTATTATTACCTAAAATATAATCAGTGCCATTAAATGCTGCGTCAATTTCTAATGGAATAAATACAATGATTGTTTTTCTTTCTTGTAAAGAGGAGCTGTATTGCGCATTGGTTTTGTAAAAGCTAGAAAGCAGTAAAACAAATAATGCGGTGATTTTCAGACCTCTTTTCATTACAAATTATTTTATTCCCACTCTATGGTAGCAGGTGGTTTGCTGCTAATATCATATACCACGCGGTTGATGCCTCTTACCTGATTGATGATTTCATTGGAAACATGTGCTAAAAACGAATACGGTAAATGTGCCCAATCGGCGGTCATGCCATCCACAGAGGTAACAGCTCTTAATGCAACGGTAAACTCGTAAGTTCTTTCGTCGCCCATTACGCCCACACTTTTTACCGGAAGTAAAATAGTGCCAGCCTGCCAAACCTCGGTGTATAAATTATGTGATTTTAAGGCATTGATATAAATGGCATCGGCAGCTTGTAGTAAAGCTACTTTTTCGGCATTTACTTCACCTAAAATTCTGATGGCTAATCCAGGTCCAGGAAAAGGATGTCTGTTAATCATATCGGCTGGAATGCCAAGTTCTAGGCCTACTCTGCGCACTTCGTCTTTAAATAAATAACGGAGTGGTTCTACCAGCGATAAATGCATGGTGTCCGGAAGTCCACCAACATTATGATGCGACTTGATGGTTTGTGAAGGTCCATGAACGCTTACACTTTCAATAACATCTGGATAGATGGTACCCTGTCCTAAAAAACTTACGTCTTTTACTTTGGCAGCTTCTTCTTGGAAAACATCTATAAATAATTTACCTATCACTTTTCTTTTTGCTTCTGGATCTGTTTGATCTTTTAAGCCAGCATAGAATCTATCTTTCGCATCAATACCCGTTAC
>JBMSJE010000039.1:0-15184 GCA_049418605.1 Sediminibacterium sp.
ATGCGTTTAACCTTACCTATTCTGATTTTAGAACAGCACTCAATAGAGAAAATGTTGAAATTCCATCTGGTAAATTGTATGGTAACAAAACAGAATTAACGATTAGGGCGCTGGGTAAATTACAAACCGAAGATGATTTTAAAAATTTAATCATTGTAGAAAACCAGGCTGGTATCATTCGATTAAAAGATATTGCAAAAGTTGAAATTGGGCCAGAGCAAGAAGAGTATAGTTGGAAGCTAAATGGTGTCAACGGTGTTGGTGTTATTGTTTCTCCACAACCTGGTGCCAACTATATTAAAATTGCAGATGAGTTTTATAAGCGTGTAGAGGAGATTAAAAAAAATGAAAAAGGCGATTTTGAATTTACGCCATTAATTGACCAAACAAAAAATGTTAGAAGAGCCATTAAAGAGGTAGAAGAGACCCTGCTTATTTCTTTTACACTTGTGGTGCTCGTTATTTTCTTTTTCTTCAGAAACTGGCTGATTGCGATACGTCCCATTATTGATATTCCAATATCATTAATTGCGACATTTTTTATCATGTATATTTTTGGGTTCTCCATCAATGTGCTTACACTACTTGGTATTGTGCTTGCCACCGGACTGGTGGTGGATGATGGTATTGTAGTGACCGAAAATATATTTAGAAAACTAGAATTAGGCTTACCTATTAAAAGAGCTGCATTAGAAGGCAGTAAAGAAATATTTTTTGCCGTAATTTCAACCTCAATTACACTTGCAGTAGTGTTTTTACCTGTTATATTCTTACAAGGATTTGTAGGAAGTTTATTTAGAGAATTTGGTATTACAGTTGCCGCTGCTGTATTAATATCAGCCTTTGTTTCTTTAACCATTACCCCTGTATTAAATGTACTCTTAACTAAAAAAGGTGGAGGTCATGGTAAATTTTACGAGCAGACAGAGCCCTTTTTTAGAGGGATTGAAAATGGGTATAAGCGTTTATTAGCTGCTTTTGTAAGGGTTAGATGGACCGCATGGGTTATAGTGGTGGCCTGTTTGGGAGCCATTTATTTTGTCGGAAAAAATTTACCATCTGAATTAGCACCACTAGAAGATAGAAGCAGCATTCGTTTTCAAATGACGGGACCTGAGGGCGCGTCGTTTAATTATATGAATGATGTAGCAAAAGGCCTTACCGATTATTTATCGGATTCTATTCCAGAAAAAGCATTTGTGTTTGCTTCTATTCCTGGATTTAGCGGTAATGGAGGTGTAAATGGCGGTACTGCACGAATTGCGCTCGTAGATCCTGAGGAGCGTAAAAGATCACAAAGTGATATTGTAAAAGCAGTGACCAAAAAATTATCTCAATTTAACAATGCAAGAATTTTTCCTGTTGAGGAGCAGACAATTTCTGTGGGCTTAGGTTCTCGTAGTGCTTTACCAATCCAGCTTATTTTACAAAATTTGGAGTTTGAAAAAATAAAATCAATTATTCCTAAATTTTTAGACGAAGCAAGAAAAGACAAAACTTTTCAAAACGTAGATGTGAATTTAAAGTTTAGTAAACCTGAACTTCAATTAACGATAGATAGAATAAAAGCTAAAGATTTAGGCTTATCTATTTCTGATGTTGCCGATGTGGTATCTAGCGCTTTTAGTGGTCGAAGACTGGCGTATTTTACTATGAAAGGCAAACAGTATGACGTTATTTCGCAAGTATCATTAAATGATCGACAAACCCCTAGTGATATTTTAAGTTTGTATGTGCGCAATAACCGTGGAGAAATGATTCCTCTTTCGGCCGTTGTAGACTTAAAAGAAAGCTCCAATCCGCCAACACTGTATCACTACAACCGTTTTAGATCGGCTACTATTAGTGCATCGCTTGCAGAAGGTAAAACAATTGGTGATGGTGTTAAAGCGATGGATGAAATATCCAAACGTTTATTAGATGAAAGTTTTCATACTGCCTACGGTGGGCCTTCTCGTGATTTTAAAGAGAGTTCTTCTAATACCACTTTTGCATTTTTATTGGCCATTCTACTTATTTATTTGGTGTTGGCTGGTCAATTTGAAAGTTTTAAAGATCCATTTATTATAATGATTACTGTGCCACTAGCTATCGCAGGTGCACTTATTAGTTTATGGATGTTTGATCAAACACTTAATATATTTTCGCAAATTGGTATGATTATGCTCATTGGGCTTGTTACCAAAAATGGGATTTTAATTGTTGAATTTGCCAATAAAAAAAGGCTTGAAGGATTGGTTAAAAAAGAAGCTGTATTAGAAGCTGCTTCCCAACGTTTACGACCTATTTTAATGACCAGTTTGGCAACTGCACTTGGTGCGTTACCTATTGCACTTAGTTTAGGAGCAGCTGCAACGTCTCGAATGCCACTTGGTATTGTAATTGTTGGCGGTATTTTCTTCTCTTTGTTTTTAACCTTATTTGTGGTACCGGCCGTATATATTTTTGTTTCCGGTAGGCATGTTAAAGCCGTGGAAGAAATCGCATAAAAAAAGTATGAGTAACGAAATTGCAGATATTAGAAAGGATTATAAGTTGGCATCACTAGAAGAAGCCGATGTTGCTGCAAATCCCATCGATCAATTTACACGTTGGTGGAATGAAGCCGTGGCTTCACAAATTGATGAAGTAAATGCCATGACACTCGCTACTGCAAATGTTACTGGTATTCCGGCCGCCCGAATCGTTTTATTAAAAGGATATAATCCAAATGGTTTTATTTTTTTTACCAATTATGAAAGTGATAAGGGTAAAAATATCGCGCAAAATCCGCACGCTGCACTTGTTTTTTTCTGGAAAGAATTAGAAAGACAAATTAGAATAGAAGGAACGGTAGAAAAAGTGAGTGCCGAAGAAAGTGATCGTTATTTTAATTCGCGACCAGCATCTAGTAGAATTGGTGCTTGGGCTTCACCACAAAGTGCTGTTATTGAAAATAGAATGGTGATTGAACAAAATGTAGAAAGGTATAGTTCCATTTTTGCCAATGATTCTATTGAAAGACCAGACCATTGGGGTGGCTATATTGTAAAACCTACAAGCATCGAATTTTGGCAAGGTAGATCGAGCCGTTTACACGACCGTATTAAATACACACTTGAAAATAGTGCCTATAATACGGCAACTGATACTAGAACAGATTTGAACTGGAAAATAGAACGCCTAGCTCCTTAAATGAGTACTATAATTATTTTCTTGCGATTACTTTTTCAGCAGCAGCTACAATAAATGGCGTATCCAATCCGTACTTTGTTAGAAGTTGTGTTGGGGTACCACTTTCTCCAAAAGTATCATTGGTTCCAATATATTCGATAGGAATTGGGCAGTGCTTAGCAGCAACCTGTGCAACGCTATCACCAAGCCCACCAATAATATTGTGCTCTTCTACTGTAACAGCACACTTTGTTTTTGAAATAGAACGAATAATTGCTTCTTCGTCAAGTGGCTTGATGGTATGGATATTAATTACTTCTACACTCAATCCTTTTTCTTCTAGTATACGTCCAGCTTCAATCGCTTTCCAAACCATATGACCGCAAGCAAAAATACTTACGTCGGTACCTTCAGATAATTGTTGTGCTTTACCAATTACAAAATCACTGCCATCAACTGCTGTAAAGTTTGGCCATTTTGGACGACCAAATCTTAAATATACAGGGCCTTCATAAGATGCAATTGCTTTGGTAGCTGCTTTTGTTTGGTTGAAATCGCAAGGAACAATTACGGTCATGCCTGGAAGCATTTTCATAAGTCCAATGTCTTCTAATATTTGGTGTGTTGCACCATCTTCACCAAGGGTTAGCCCTGCGTGTGATGCACAAATTTTTACATTTTTACCGCTATATGCAACGCTTTGTCTGATTTGATCATACACCCTACCCGTACTAAAATTTGCAAAAGTTGTGGTGTACGGAATTTTACCTCCAATGGTCATACCGGCAGCAATACCAATCATGTTGGCTTCTGCAATACCTACTTGTACAAAACGGTTTGGAAAATCTTTGATAAAGGGTCCTAGCTTTAAAGAACCTGCTAGATCCGCAGTTAGTACAACTACATTTTCATTTTCTTTTCCGATTTCGTGAATGCCTTCACCAAATCCACCACGTGTTTCTTTTTCGTTTTGTACTTGTATGTCTTGTAATTTCATAAGAAGTATTTTTTATCCTTCAAAAGTGCTGTAAAAATAAGGTGTCTTTGCTTCAAACTCTGCGGCACAAGTATCTACCATTTTGTAGACCCTTGTAATGCCTAATGCTTTTCTCTTTTCGTACACTTGTTCATCGGTGCAATCACCTTGTAAGATTTTAGAAATTTGTACATCACCAAAACCACATTTTTTTGCTTCCTTTAATAAGCTTTCAGGCAGTGTTTCTAATGTGTGTGTTGCAATTTCTTTTTCAAGGTTGCAAATTTGTAAAATTTGATTTAAGAACCATCTGTCAATACCCGTAGCTTGTGCAATAGACTTAACAGTAGAACCTGCCATAAGCGCATCTTTGATTCTAAAAATACGGTCCCACTTTGGTGTTTTAATATATTCAACAAGGTCTTCACTTTTCATGAGACTCTTACCGTAGTAGCCTAAACCAACCGCTTCATTTTCTAAACTCTGACAAGCTTTTTGAATCGCTTCTTTAAAGTTTCTTCCGATGGCCATTACTTCACCCACGCTCTTCATTTGTAAACCAAGTGTGTCATTGGCACCTTTAAATTTATCAAAGTTCCAACGCGGTACTTTTACAATGACGTAGTCAAGTGCTGGTTCAAAATAGGCAGAAGTAGTTTGTGTAATCTGATTTTTTAATTCATCTAAACTATAACCAATCGCAAGCTTTGCTGCAATTTTAGCAATAGGATAACCGGTTGCTTTTGAGGCAAGTGCAGATGATCTACTCACACGTGGATTAATTTCAACAGCAATGAGTTCTTCGGTGGCAGGGTTAAGCGCAAATTGTACGTTACATCCACCAGAAAAATTACCTAGTGAACGCATCATCAAAATGGCTTTGTTGCGCATATCCTGGAATGCGGTATCACTTAAAGTCATGGCAGGTGCAACGGTAATAGAATCACCAGTATGTACACCCATCGGGTCTAAATTTTCTACGGTACAAATGATAACAACATTATCGTTTTGGTCACGTAATAATTCAAGTTCATATTCTTTCCATCCGAGTACTGCTTTTTCAACAAGTACTTCATGTATTGGAGATGCTTTTAAACCTTTTTCTAGCGCGGCATCTAAATCATCTTTCGAATGCACAAATCCACCACCGGTTCCGCCTAGTGTAAACGACGGTCTAATAACAAGGGGAAATCCAATTTCTTGTGCAAATTCTTTTCCTTCTAAAAAGCTGTTGGCTACACGGCTTGGCGCTACGGCTATTCCAATTTTTACCATCAGTTGTCTAAACTTTTCACGGTCTTCTGCGGTATCAATAGCTGCAACGTCTACACCAATCATGCGCACATTGTATTTGTTCCAAATGCCAATTTCGTCCGCTTCTTTACAAAGGTTTAAGGCTGTTTGACCGCCCATAGTTGGGAGTACGGCATCAATATCGTTTTCTTGTAAAATTTGCTCAATACTTTCGATCGTAAGTGGCAACAAGTAAACTTTATCTGCCATCATCGGGTCGGTCATGATGGTGGCCGGATTTGAATTAATCAAAATCACTTTAATGCCCTCTTCACGCAAACTTCTAGCTGCTTGAGAACCAGAATAATCAAATTCGCAGGCCTGACCAATAATAATGGGTCCGGAACCAACAATAAGTACTGTTTTTAAGGAATTGTCTTTTGGCATAGGAACTAAAAAATAAATTGTGCAAATTTAATAAAGGGGGAGCAGAAGGGGGTATTTTTTTTGAACTAATTGGGGTTAATTTTATTATACAGGTGTTACCTCCTTATTTTTAAACCCCAAAACACCCAAATATGCTACAAGAAGGATCCAAAGCCCCCTCCTTTAAAGGCCTCGACCAAAACGGTAAAACCATTGCCCTATCTAGTTTTAAGGGTCAAAAACTGGTTTTATATTTCTACCCCCATGATATGACCCCTACCTGTACGGTGCAGGCCTGTAACCTAAGGGATAATTATAAAGTATTAGCCAAAAAGGGCTATCAAGTATTAGGCGTGAGCTCCGACGACCAAAAAAGCCACCTCAAATTCATTGCCAAGCACGAATTACCCTTTTCGCTCATTGCCGACACCGACCTCGTCATTCATGAAAAATATGGGGTTTGGGCCGAAAAAAAGTTTATGGGCAAAACCTATATGGGCACTTTGCGTACCACTTTTTTAATTGATGAAAACGGTGTGATTGAAAAAATCATCACCAAGCCTGATTCAAAAAATCATGGCCAAGAAATTTTAGGCGTGCCTAAAAAGAAATAAATACTATGAAAAAATTACTCGCATTCATTTTTGTAGTTGCACTTGTTCCAGTGCAAGCACAAAAAGTCAATAAAAAATTACAGCACACGCTAGAAAACCTCACCACTGGATTTAAAGGGGATGTTGGTATTTTTGTAAAAGATTTGCATACTGGTAAAACTGTAAGCATTAACGCTGATAGTATTTTTCCAACGGCGAGTATGGTTAAAGTGCCCATACTTATAGGCATCATGGATAAATTGAATAAGGGCGAACTCAAATACCATCAGGAATTAACCTATAAAGATTCTTTGTTGTATGCAGGATCTGATTTACTTGCCTCTTTAAAAAATAATGAAAAAGTAGAGCTTAGTAAAGTAATCATGCTCATGCTTACAACAAGTGATAATACCGCAAGTTTGTGGCTTCAATCACTAGCTGGTACAGGAACAAGAATCAATCAAATCCTTGATAGCATTGGTTATACGGCAACTAGGGTCAATAGCAGAACACCGGGTAGAGAAGCAGGTAGAGATAAGTTTGGATGGGGGCAGACATCGCCAAAAGAGATGGCTTCTTTGTTTGAAGCATTAGCTAATAGAACTTTAATGGACGCTTCTTCTTCTGAAAAAATGCTTCGTTTACTGGGCAGAAATTATTGGGATGAAGAAGCGCTTTCACAAATTCCGCCCGATGTTTTTGTAGCTAGTAAAAACGGCGCAGTTAATGCCAGTAGAAGTGAAGTGGTGTATGTTTCTGGAAAAAATGCCCGTTATGTTTTTTGTATTTGTACCAAAAATAATAAAGACACTAGTTGGGAATTAAACAATGAAGCTTGGGAACTTGCGCGAAAAGTTTCTAAATTATTGTGGGAAACGTATAAATAATGGTGCGTTAAATGGGCGCAGTTTTTAACTAAACAAAACATAGGTTAACCAGCTCATACCATACGCGAGGGCCGTCATATACACTAGTTGAAACGCTGGCCATTTCCAAGACTTAGTTTCTCTTTTAACAACCGCGAGTGTACTCATACACTGCATGGCTAGTAAATAAAATATCATGAGTGAAAGGCCGGCTGCTAGGGTGTATACCTTGCTACCATCCGGGTGTTTGGCTGCAGCTAGCTTTTGTCTGAGTGAGCTGTCTTCACTGTCTTCTACGCTATACAAAGTGGCCATAGTGCCCACAAAAACCTCTCTGGCAGCGAAGGACGTAATAAGCGCAATACCAATTTTCCAGTCGTAACCAAGTGGCTTAATAGCCGGCTCAATCGCTTTTCCTAAAATGCCTGCATAGGAGTGTTGTAATTTTTCGGCAGCGTATTGTTTTTGTAATGAATCTTTTTTTGCAGGCAAAACCTGTTCTAGTGCTGCATACTTTTTTGTGGTACGCGCGATTTGATCACCAGGTCCGTAGCTACTTAAAAACCATAATAGTAAGCTAATAATCATAATTACTTTACCCGCATCTGTAACAAATATTTTAGCTTTTTCAATCATGGTAATACCTACGTTTTTCCAACGAGGCGCTCTGTACATGGGGAGCTCTAAAATAAAAAAGCTTTTTTCCTGCATCGTAATAAACCACTTTAAAACATAACTCACGAGCATCGCCATTACAATGCCTAGTAAGTAAAGGCCCATCATCACAAGTCCTTGCAAACTTAAAAATCCAAAGTAGTATTTGTTGTCAACTACGAGTGAAATTAGAATGGTAAATACCGGCAAACGCGCACTGCAACTCATGAGTGGTGTAACTAAAATAGTTAATAACCTTTCTTTTTTATTTTCAATATTGCGCGCACTCATAATGGCAGGTACTGCACAGGCAAAACCACTTACCATGGGCATTACACTTTTTCCATTCAGTCCCACTTTACGCATAAGCCTGTCGCTTAAAAAACTAATGCGCGCCATATAACCACTGTCTTCAAGCATGGTAATGAGCCCAAATAAAATCATGATTTGAGGCACAAATACTAAAATACCACTGAGTCCAGCTACTAGCCCATTCACGATTAAATTACTCCACCATACTTCTGGAAGCCACGCTGACAAAGAGCTTCCGCCTTTTGCAAAGGCCCACTCGATACCATCCATTGGAAAGCTTGCGAGCCAATACACACTTTGAAATAAAACAAATAATACAGCAAGTAAGATGACATAACCCCAAACTCGGTGTAATAAAATATTGTCTAACTTATCTGAAAAAATCTTTTTTTCTAGGGGCCCCGGCTCAACTACATATTTGCGCATGACATCTCTGATTTGACTGTAGCGCTGTAAAATTTCTTCGGCCTGTGTTTTGGTTGCATTAAATTGATGTGCTGTAACGAGTTCATCAATTTCAGTATGTGTTTCTTTTGCTAACGGAAAACTTTCGTGATTGATTAAATAATGTATAGCACCATAATCACTTAGTGTAGGCATCATTTGATGAATTCCATCAATGGCAGCTGGGGCTAACTTTTTAGTGTCAATAAATTTTTTATCAGAAGAACCGCTAGGTTTTACAGTTAATTGTTGTAATGCTTTTTTTAATTCTGTAATCCCTTTGTTTTTTCGAGGGTTCACAGCTATAATGGTGATGCCTAATTCTTTTTCGAGCCCAGCAATATCTATTTTAATTCCCTTACTAGATGCAATATCATTCATGGTGAGGGCCATCACGACAGGAATTTGCAAATCGATAATCTGACTGCAAAAAAGTAAATTTCTTTTTAGGTTACTGGCATCTGCAACAAGCAGTACAGCGTCTGTTGTAACCGATTCGTCGGTTCCCATGAGTACTTTGTAAGCAACCCACTCATCGGCTCTTCTAGGGTACAAACTATAGGTGCCTGGGAGGTCAATGAGTGTAGTGTTGGTAGCATCTGGTAAACGAAGGGTGCCGGTTTTTTTATCTACGGTAACCCCGGGAAAATTGCCTACTTGTTGGTGCAGGCCCGTCAAAGCATTGAAAATGGAACTTTTTCCACTGTTGGGGTTACCCACTAAAGCAATATGGAGGTCTCTTTGGCTCAATTTTAAATCGATGGCCACAAAAGTACCCCCAAAGAAGGGAGGGTAGTTACGAGATTGGGAACAGAATCGCTTACTTTTGTATGTAATAAAGCAAGCAAAATGGGTAAAAAATGGTTTTGGGTACTATTATTGGTTCCCTTTTTAGGATTATCTCAAAGCAAACGAAAAATTAGAATTGAGGCAGAAAAGCAAAGAGCGGCACTCATTTTAAATTTAAAATCACATATTGGCTACTTGGCGAGTGATGCATTGGAAGGTAGAAGAACGGGAACAGCTGGTGCAGATGCGGCAAAGGATTACTTGGTAAATCAATATACTCAAATGGGAATTGGTGCCAAAGGCACAAGCGGCTATCTTCAAAAATTTGAGATCAATGAAGGCTTGCAAATGGATCCAAGCACATACTTTACGGTGAATAATAATCAGTTAAAAATTGAAAAAGATTTTTTTCCATTAGCAACGAGTGCATCTGCACAGGTTACTGGTAAACCAGCTATGGCACTTCAAGAAAAAGCCCAGCCTTGGTTTAAAGACATCAAAGAAACCCTCGAAGAAAATAAATCCAATCCACACTTTGATGTAGAAGCATGGATTAAAAACGAAGTAACCACAGCTGCCGTAAAAGGCGCTACTGCTTTTATGCTATACAATACAGGATCTATTGTTGACAATATTCAGTTTAATAAAAATGATAAATCTGCTGCATTTTCTATTCCAGTTATTTATTTGACACCATCAGGCCTACTTTATTTTACAGATCCATCCGCTACTTTGAATATTCAATTAAACGTTCAAATTGTAGAGAAAAAAAGAGCTGCAACAAATGTGGCAGCATACATTAATAATGGCGCAGCGAACACCGTTGTAATTGGTGCACATTATGATCACCTAGGTTACAATGAAGATAAAAATGCATTAGATACGGGCCATGTTATTCATAATGGTGCAGACGACAACGCTAGTGGTACGGCTGCTTTGCTTGAAATAGCAAGGTTACTACATCAAAAATCACCTACGCATAATAATTATTTATTCCTTCATTTTTCGGGCGAAGAATTGGGGCTTTTAGGAAGTAAATATTGGATAGAAAATCCGACATTAACCGGCCCCATAAATTATATGATTAACATGGATATGGTGGGTCGTTATGATACTTCTCATAAATTAACGGTGGGTGGTTATGGTACGTCTAGCAAATGGAGTCAAATTTGGAAAGCGATATCAACACCACTTGGTGTAAAATTTGATAGTACAGGTAGTGGCCCTAGTGATCACGCTAGTTTTTATAGAGCAGGTGTTCCGGTTCAATTTTTCTTTACAGGAAGTCATTCCGATTATCACAAAGCTTCAGATGATGCAGATAAAATAAATTACGAAGCAACTGCACAAATAGTCACCCTCGCCTATCAAATGATGGGTATCACAGACAGCTTACCCAAGCTTGATTTTATTAAAACAACAGAGCCTCAAATGGGCCGAAGTACTAAGTTTACGGTGAGTTTAGGCGTTATTCCGGACTACGGGTATAGTGGCACGGGTATGCGTATTGATGGTGTAAGTCCGGGTAAGCTTGCAGAAAAACTTGGGTTAAAAGCAGGTGATATATTACTACAACTAGGAGACTATAAATTTGTAGATGTGAATAGTTATATGCAAACGCTTAGCAAGTTTAAAAAAGGAGATCAAACAGAGCTACGTATAAAACGTGGCTCGGAAGAAAAAAATATTTCCGTTTCATTTTAATGGATGCAGTAAATTAATGCTATGAAACTCAAATTAAATATTGACGAACTCAATGAAGATTTTTTTGATGATACGCGTTTGTTAGGCATTATTGCGCCTATCAAAAGTCATCAATTTTGTTTGCAATTAAACAACCAATTGGGGCATCAGTTTAGACTGAATCCGGCTATCGAAATTCATCTTAGAAAAAAAGAGCGTAGTTATTATTTTAGTATTTATGAATCCAAAGAGCCCAATAGTTTTTTAGTGCATTATTTATACCATAACCATTGTGATGGTGAATATTTATTACCTGAGTTTAGACACATGGATTTTTTATGGCTTACAAAAGGTGATTTTGTAGATGATGA
This sequence comes from Sediminibacterium sp., assembly GCA_049418605.1. Lineage (GTDB taxonomy): Bacteria > Bacteroidota > Bacteroidia > Chitinophagales > Chitinophagaceae > Sediminibacterium. The sequence continues at coordinate 11,501 of JBMSJE010000039.1, forward strand.
AAAATGCAACTGGATTAACCAAACGGTAAAAGCATTAAACGGTGTTCAAATGGTAGCAGAGCTTACTAATGAGCAAATTAAAAATAAAGGGAATATGGTTTTTTAGTAGTTAATTTTTTACCACTACTACTTTGTCATCCATTGCTTCTAATACGCCAATAGGTTCTATAAAATGGGCTAGACCATTTTTAGTAAACACTTCTTTGATCAACTCACCAGCACTCGGATCTACGGCAACTAGTAAGCCTCCGTTTGTTTGTGGATCTGGTAACATGCTAAATGCTTCCATTACATTAACACCCGGATCAAAACTTGTTTTTGTACTGTAACTATTCCAGTTTCGATAGGTTGCATCTGGTACCATGCGCTGCGCTAAATATTTTTTAGCAGCCTCTATCATTTTAATTTTAGAATAAAAAATATGTGCACTAAGCCCACTGCCTTCTGCCATTTCTATCAGGTGTCCAAGTAGTCCAAACCCAGTGATATCAGTAAGTGCGTGTACTTCTGGCATACCCCCAAGTATTTCACCAATTCTATTGAGTGTTGTTAACTGATCTATAAATGGCACTAGATCTTGTGCTTCTAATACATCTCTTTTTTGTGCGGTTGCTAAAATGCCTACACCAATTGGTTTTGTTACAAAGAGTATATCACCCAGTTTTGCTGTGTTGTTTTTTTTGAGATTTGCAATAGGTGTAATACCGGTAACTGCTAATCCAAAAATAGGTTCGCTGCTATCGATACTATGCCCACCAGCGAGTGGAATGCCGGCTTCTGCACAAATGATTCGCGCACCCTCTAACACTTCTGCTGCAAGAGCTGCAGAAAGTGTATTAACAGGCCAACCCAGTATTGCAATAGCCATCAGCGGCTTACCGCCCATCGCATACACATCGCTAATAGCGTTGGCACTTGCAATTTTCCCAAATGATAGAGCATCATCAACAATAGGTGTAAAAAAATCGGTGGTGCTAATAATAGCTTGACCATTCCCCATATCATAAGCAGCTGCATCGTCTTTACTTCCGTAGCCAACGAGTAAATTTTTGTTTTCAATTTTTGGTAGCGATGAGGCTAAAATTGTTTCTAATACCGCTGGTGCAATTTTACATCCGCATCCTGCGCCATGAGAAAATTGTGTCAATTTTATAGTTGAAGACATGCTGTTTGTTTTTTATTTTATGCCAACCATTTTACAGCGCCAAGTGGCGCAGATTCTTTATTGCCGTTTTCGTGTTCAAATTCTAAATATCCATTTGGTAATACCCTGCAAATGGTCACTTTTTTAATTGCTTCGTTTATGGCAAGAGTTACAAGCGCCCCTTTTTTATAAAGCGCATTATTGTAAAGTGCAATGAGTGCATCAGGGCCCTCGTTTACCAGTATATCCAAAGCATCTTGAATATGTTTGCATAATTCAACCGCTAGGTCTTTTACGAGGTAGGTTTTACCCGTTATTTGTTTGAGTGAAACTGCTTTGTTGAGATCGGTTCCAAAACTTATTTGGTTGATATTAACGCCCATTCCTGCAATGCTCCACTGCCAGATAGCCCCCCTAAAGCTATTTTCTATTAAAATACCTGCTGCCTTTCTGTCACGCCAGTAAATGTCGTTGGGCCACTTAATGCGTGTTTCATCACCGGCATATTTACTAAAAAAGGTAAAAGTTCCAACAGCAATGAGCATACTAACAATAGATGGATCCGCTTCTGCACCACTAAAAACAAGCTTTTTGGGGTCCAAAACCACCGATAATAGTATGTTTTGCCCGCTTTCGGCCTCCCAAAGCTTTCCCATTTGTCCTTTTCCAGCCCATTGATGTTGAGCCAGAAAAGCAGCGCCATGCCCAGCCAAGTTTGTCTTAACTTGGTTCATGGCATAGATGTTGGTACTATCCAACTCAGTTAATTCTGTAAATGGTAAACCAATGGGTGTATTTAAGCCTACTGAAGCCAAAGAATTAGTATTTTTGACGAAGTTACAAGAGCTACGTCTAAATCAAATTATTAATCACTAAATAACTGTATTGTTGGAACCCCTTTCTGTATTAAGCAATCGACCAAAAAGTACGATTACCCGGTTAACCAAGAGCTCTAAAATTCTTAAAACCATCATCAATGCCATCTTAGACAAAAAAGGTGAGCACATTGTAAGTTTAGATTTACGTAAAATCGAAGAAGCTGCTGCTGATTTTTTTATTGTATGCCAAGCCTCTAGTACCACACAAGTGCGCGCCATTTGTGACCACATCGAAGACGAGGTAAAACAAGCATGCGGCGAAAATCCATATAAACACGAAGGAAGAAAAGCATTGCAGTGGGTGATCATTGATTATGTGAATGTAGTGGTGCACGTGATGCATCCGGAAGCTAGAGAATTTTATAAATTAGAAGAAATGTGGAGTGATGCGGTATCACAAATCCACGAATAATAGAAACTATATGTCAGAAGAGAAGCAACCAAAATTTAATTTTCAGGAGAAAGGAAAAGGCGGCAAGAAAGGTCCTAAATTCAATATCTATTGGATATATGGCGTTGTTATTGTTGGTTTATTAGTTTCTCAGGTCATGAATTTTTCGCCGGAGTTAAAAAAGACAACGGAGCAGGAGTTCAAACAACAAATGCTTTTAGCGGGCGATGTTACCAAACTTGATTTTGTAAAAAACAAAGATGAAGTGCAGGTATACATTAATGGGGATAGTCTTAAAAAAGAATTCTACGTTAAAAAATTTGGCGTCGTTTTGCCTAAAGAAAAAGTAAAGGGTGCACCATTATTTGTTTTTGAAGTTTTAGATTGGAAATCTTTTGATGAGAATCTTCAAAAATTTACAGAACAACATCAATTGCCAGAAGTTAAAAGAGATATTGTGAAAGCAGCTGATTGGATGGGTGGTGTGCTTCAATCAATTTTTACGCTCGTAATAATTGTAGTAGTATGGTTACTACTCATGCGTAAAATGGGCGGTGGTGCTGGTGGCCCTGGCGGTGGTGCTGGTGGTATTTTTAATATTGGAAAATCAAAAGCCACTTTATTTGATAAAGGTGCTAAAGTAAATATCAATTTTGGAGATGTTGCTGGACTTGACGAAGCAAAAGTGGAAGTGATGGAAATTGTTGACTTCTTAAAAAATCCAAAAAAATACACAGCGCTTGGCGGTAAAATTCCCAAAGGAGCTTTACTTGTAGGCCCTCCGGGTACGGGTAAAACCTTACTTGCGAAAGCAATGGCCGGCGAAGCGCAGGTTCCATTTTTTAGTTTAAGTGGTTCTGATTTTGTGGAGATGTTTGTTGGTGTGGGCGCAAGTCGTGTGCGTGATTTATTCAAGCAAGCAAGAGAAAAAGCACCTTGTATTATTTTTATTGATGAAATTGACGCGATAGGACGTGCACGTGGTAAAAATGCCATGATGAGTAATGACGAACGTGAAAATACCTTAAACCAACTATTAGTAGAAATGGATGGTTTTGGTGGTGACACGGGTATTATTATTTTAGCCGCAACCAATAGACCAGATGTATTAGACTCTGCACTTTTAAGACCGGGACGTTTTGATCGTCAAATTTCGATAGATAAACCAGACGTGAAAGGCAGAGAAGAAATATTTAAAGTGCACCTTGAACCTATCAAAATTTCTGAAGCACTTGATTTACATAAACTAGCAGAACAAACACCTGGATTTG
>JBMSJE010000040.1:0-15018 GCA_049418605.1 Sediminibacterium sp.
ACCCCAAAACGGGTTCCAAATTCGGCCACCAATTCTTTAAAATCATGCATACTACAAACCTAAATAATTATTAAAGAGCAACCTTAACTATTCTTTCAGTAATTGATATTTATTTTTGTAGGGTATTTTCAAACCCCCAAATATGAAAAAACTAATGATTATCGCGTGTTTTTTGATCTCCGCTTTTACCACGGGCGCCCAAACTACAAAGCCCATCCTTCAATCGATTGGTGTTAAAGTATACCCTGGTGCCATTACATATAAGCAGTATAAGACTGAATCTATTGCCAAGGAATTACTGGCATATTTTAATGAAGATGGCTTCCGGTTAACGGGTTTATATGAAAAACATATGCCTATACCAAATGCCGATGGTTTAGAATGGTATGTGGGTGGAGGTGGTCACTTTGGCCTTTGGAATAACAGTTGGAGGCTCAGAAACCCGCCTAGTACCGCTGTATTTGCCATTGGCGTAGATGGCGTACTTGGTTTAGACTACAAAATTCCAAATGCGCCCCTGGCTATAAGTTTTGACTGGCAGCCCTCTTTTAATTTGGTGGGCCATACCTATTTTGAAGGAGGTTGGGGTGGATTAGCTGTTCGTTACACCTTTAAATAAACTGTCTACAAATTCGTGCTTGTCAAAAATAATAAGGTCATCTATTTTTTCACCTACCCCTATATATTTTACCGGAATTTTGAATTGATTGGCAATGGCGAGCACTACGCCCCCTTTTGCGGTTCCATCTAGTTTGGTAATGGACAAAGCTGTTACCTCGGTGGTAGCTGTAAATTGCTTGGCTTGTTCGAGGGCATTTTGACCTGTAGAACCATCTAATACGAGCATTACCTCATGTGGAGCGCCCGGAATTACTTTTTGAATCACACGCTTAATTTTACCCAGCTCATCCATGAGGTGGAGCTTATTGTGCAAACGTCCGGCGGTATCAATGATCACCACGTCGGCATTTTTAGAAACGGCACTGGTAACCGTATCAAAAGCAACGGCACTTGGATCGGCTCCCATTTTTTGCTTAACAATGGGCACACCAACGCGCTCACTCCAAATAGTAAGTTGCTCGGTGGCTGCGGCTCTAAAGGTATCTGCGGCCCCAAGTACAACCTGGTTACCTGCCTTTTTATAGTTGTTGGCCAGCTTACCAATGGTGGTGGTTTTACCCACTCCATTAACCCCTACCACTAAAATAACATAGGGCTTTTTGCCTGCTGGAATGGTAAAGTCTTTGTATTCAGGCTCAGGAGCATCTACTAATATCTCTTCAATTTCTTGTTGCAGTAAAGCGTTTAACTCACTAGTATTCAAATATTTATCTTGCTTAACTCTTTTTTCTACGCGTTCAATAATTTGAAGGGTGGTTTCCATCCCCACGTCGGCACCAATCAGTGCTTCTTCTAGGTTATCTAATACTTCGTCATCAACAGTGCTTTTGCCCGCAATGGCTTTGGTGATTTTAGCAAAAAAGCCTTCCTTGGTTTGTTGCAAACCCTGGTCTAAACTCTCCTTCTCTTTGATTCCAAAAAGCTTTCCTAAAAATCCCATAATATTAATTTGACGTGTAAAAATACAAAAAGCCTTCCCGATGAGGAGAAAGCTTTATGAATGAGTTTAAGTATTGAAACTATTTCTCTTTTAAGAATTCGTTCACTTTGTCTTTGTGAATGATGTTTTCTTTAAAAGTATAAGCACCAGTTTTAGGGCTTCTAATAGCCTTAATTACCTTAGTCCAGTTTTTAGCTTCTGCAGAAGCCTTAAGATCTTTTACTTTCGCGTTTTTCGATGCAGCTTTTGCCATGACTATTTAATTTCTTTATGAACAGTTACTTTTTTCATGATTGGGTTAAATTTCTTTAACTCCATACGCTCAGGCGTATTTTTCTTGTTTTTTACAGTGATATAACGGCTTGTACCAGCAAGACCTGTAGCCTTGTGCTCTGTACACTCCAAAATAACCTGTACTCTATTGCCTTTTCTTGCCATTGTATTGGTCGTTTACTTTGTTATTGTAAGTTAGATTTTCGCGCCCTTTAATCTCATTTCTTTGATTACTGATGCTAAACCATTTTTATTGATCGTTCTTAATGCATCGGTAGAAACCTTTAGGTAAACCCAACGGTCTTCTTCTGCAAAAAAGAAACGCTTTTTCTGTAAATTAGGTAAGAAACGACGCTTTGTTTTGATGTTAGAGTGTGAAACACTATTTCCAACAATCGGCTTTTTACCTGTAACTTGACATACTCTTGCCATGACGCTATTTTTTTTCGGGACGGCAAAGGTAAGGAAATGCTTCAAATTACCAATACGAAAATCCCTTTTTTTAAATAATTTATCTGTTGCGGGTTATTTACCTCCTATTTTATTCATTTTCAGCTACTTAGCTATACATCTCCGTCCTCAATTCCTGCACGCGTTTGTCTTCCATATACTCGTCAAAAGTCATTAATCGATCAATAATGCCCTTTGGCGTTAACTCAATAATACGTGTTGCCACAGTTTGCATAAACGTATGATCGTGAGAAGTTAAGAGCACAACACCCGGGAAACTAATACATCCTTCGTTGAAACTTTGGATACTTTCTAGGTCAAGGTGGTTGGTAGGCTGATCCAAAATGATAAGGTTTGGATTTTGTAACATCATACGGCTTACCATACAACGTACTTTTTCTCCTCCACTTAATACATTGGTTTTTTTCATGATATCGTCACCGCTAAACAACATTTTACCTAAAAATCCTCTGATAAAAGGTTCGTCGGCATCAGTTACGTGCGCAGGTACAAATTGTCTTAACCAGTCCATTAAGTTTAATCCCTCGGTAAAAAATTCTCCATTTTCGACAGGTAAATAGGCTTTGGTGATGGTGGTACCCCACTCAAACTTACCTGCATCCGGAACCGTAATTTCGTTGATCGCATCAAAGAAATGCGTAACCGCAGATGGATCCTTACTAATGAAAGCAATTTTCTCGTTTTTGTTAACGCTAAAAGTTACTTTATCAAATAGGGTTCTACCATCCACCGTTTTTTTCAAATTCTCTACGTTCAAAATCTGATTTCCAACTTCACGAAGTGGTTGGAAAATAATACCTGGATATTTACGGTTAGACGGTTCAATTTCTTCGATGGTTAATTTTTCCAAGGCCTTTTTTCTAGAAGTTGCTTGCTTACTTTTAGAAGCATTGGCAGAGAATCGGGCAATGAAATCGATAAGCGCTTGACGCTTCTCTTCTACTTTTTTATTCTTGTCATTCATTTGTCTGCTCATCAATTGAGAAGACTCGTACCAGAAAGTATAGTTACCCGTAAAGGTTTTAATTTTTGAACGATCAACGTCTGCAACGTGCGTACACACAGTGTCTAAGAAGTGTCTGTCGTGACTTACAACGAGTACAATGTTTTCGTATTCTGCTAAAAAGTTTTCTAACCAACCAATGGTTTCAATGTCTAGTCCGTTGGTAGGCTCATCGAGTAATAAGATATCCGGGTTACCAAATAATGCTTGCGCTAATAACACACGCACTTTCATATTGGACGGAATATCTTGCATAGCACTTGCATGCATATCATCTTTAATACCAAGGCTACTTAATAATGTTGCAGCGTCACTTTCGGCGGTGTAGCCACCCATTTCACCAAACTCTGCTTCAAGTTCCCCTGCACGTAAACCATCTTCTTCCGAAAAATCTGCTTTGGCATAAATCGCTTCACGCTCGTGCATCACTTCCCACATTTTTTTGTGGCCCATAAGCACGGTATTTAAAACCGTACAGGTATCAAATTCAAATTGGTTTTGCTTTAAAAAGCTCATACGCTCACCTGGCGTAATATCTACCGTTCCTTTATTGGGTTCAATTTCTCCACTAAGAATTTTTAAAAACGTAGACTTACCGGCACCATTGGCACCAATAACACCATAACAATTCCCTTTGATGAAATTGATATTTACTTCGTCAAAGAGTACGCGCTTACCATAAGCGAGGGTAATATTTCTAGCACTAATCATAAGATGAATCAGGGTTTGAGGGCGCAAAATTACAATTAATGCTGCAATAAATCCGCTAAAATAAATGGGTTAAATATGGGGTTAAACTAGAGCGCTTCGTTTTATGCCCAAACAGCCCGCGCACTAGGGCTCGCGTCCAAACTTGTAAACTGGCCCGCTAAATACTGATAATAAGCCGTTATGGCAATCATACCGGCGTTGTCTGTGCAATATTCGAATGGAGGCACAAAAGGTTCCCATTTGTACTTTTTACCGGCCTCCACAAGTGCATTTCGAAGGCCGCTATTAGCGCTTACGCCACCCGCAATACAAACCTGCTTAACGCCTGTTTGCACCACCGCTTTTTGAAGCTTTTTAATTAAAATGCTAACAATAGCGTGTTGCACAGAGGCGCACAAATCGTTTAGGTTGGCTTCAATAAAACCAGGCTCCTGCTTTTGCAAAAAATATAAGATGGAAGTTTTTAATCCGCTAAAACTAAAATTGAGCTCCGGAATTTGAGGTTCTGCAAATTTAAATGCGAGCGGATTACCGGATTTTGCATACTTATCAATTAACGGCCCACCCGGGTAAGGTAGCCCCAATAATTTTGCTGATTTATCAAAAGCCTCGCCTGCTGCGTCATCAATTGTTTCACCAATGATTTGGAGATTGGTGGGGCTATTCGCAAGTACAATTTGTGTGTGGCCACCACTTACGGTTAAACATAAAAATGGAAAACTTGGACGGTGTTCAGGAATTAAATTTGCCAGCACATGGGCCTGCATATGATGCACGGCAATCAGTGGTTTTTGTAAACTTAGTGCCAATGATTTTGCAAACTGCGCGCCTACGAGTAAACTTCCAATTAAACCAGGGGCCTGCGTAAACGCAATGGCATCAAGCTTTTGAAGGCGCTCTGCACTGGTTGCAATTTCAGGAAAAGCTTTTTGTAAAGCCGTATCAACTACGGGAACAATATTTTGCATGTGCGCTCTACTCGCAAGTTCTGGCACCACACCACCATAGGTTTCATGCACTGTTTGATTGGCAATAAAGTTGGATAGAATAGCCCCATCTACACATACAGAGGCAGAAGTTTCGTCACAAGAAGATTCGATGGCTAAAATGGTTACCGACATTATTATTGGGTTCTAATTATTTGGTTCTAATGGCAACCACCGGATCCATTTTTGCAGCAATAGAAGCTGGAATAATTCCCGATACGATACCCAAAATAATACAAATGCTCAGCGCCAAAAATACAATATTGGGTGCGATAAATATTGGGAACGGTAGTACAGCAGTTAGCCCCATCGCAAGAAGCCATACCAGTATTAAACCAAAGAGTCCACCTAAAATACATAGGAACGCACTCTCCAATAAAAACTCAGTTAAAATAGTGCTGCGCTTGGCGCCAAGGGCCTTTTTAAGTCCAATTTGGCTGGTTCTTTCACGCACAGTCACAAACATAATATTGGCAACTCCAAATGCTCCTACAATTAAACTTAGGCCTGCAATAGCCCATCCTCCTGCGGTTACTTTTCCAAAAAATCCGCCCACTACTTCACTAAACTGAGCCACATCGTTACATGAAAAATCATCCTCTTCACTCGGGCTTAACCTACGCAGCTGGCGCATTACGCCACGTAACTCTTCGGCAAGTGCCGCAGATGATACACCCGGTTTACCCTGCACCATAATATAAGGGCTAGAATTATCTGGATTGTACACCCCTGAAAAATACCTGTACGAGGTGATTATACACTCATCAAAATTAAATCCACCAATTAAACTTTGGCCTTGCTTTTTAATAACGCCAACAATATATAAATGCTTTCCGTTGTAAGTAATTTGTTTTCCCACTGCTTTTTGCGCACCACCATATAATTCATCGGCCACCAAATTTCCGATAACGGTAGATGTGGTACCTCTAGTAAATTCAGATTCGTTCAAATAGCGTCCAGCAGCGATATCCAGGGTTTGAATGCTATTAAAATCTTCGGTGATTCCGTAGATACTTACACCACTTAAAATACTATTTAGATAACTTACATTTACGTTAGAAGAACAAAAAAAAGAAGTGTTAGCAGCGAGGTCACATTTTGCTTTTACAAAACGCATCTCCTCTATTTTTGGCACTGGGCGCTTGATATATTTCCACCAAGGATAATCGGGTCCGCCGGCATAACTCCACTTATCTATGTAAATAGTGTTGTTACCAAAAGCTTTAATATCGTTTTGCACTTTGCGTTCTAAACTATCGACAGTGGCTAACACACCAATGATGCAAAAAATACCAATGGTAATGCCAAACAAAGAAAGAAAGGTTCGGAGCTTATTAACCCTAAGCTCTTGGATGGCCATTCTAAAACTATTCCATAATATCCCTAGTAACTTAAACATGGCCCAAAAATACTGTTCTTGATGGTTAATGGGAGCTCTTTTTATGTAAACGGCGATTATACTGTTTAAAGATGTGCATTAGTCCTGCGAAAAAAGTTGCTCGATTAGAGAAAGGCATCGTTTCCTGTGCTATTTTTGCACCGATTTTAAAAACACAAAACGTTCATTATGACCTGGAAACAAGTCTTTACATCATCGGTTGGTAAGAAATTGGTGATGGGTTTTACTGGAATATTTCTAGTGCTCTTTTTAATTGTGCATGTGGGGCTAAATGCTTGTATTTGGGCAGCTGCCTATGATCCTGCCGATCAGGGGCAAATGTTTAACAAAGCGGCACACTTTATGGGTAGTAATGTGCTTCCAAGAATTTTAGAAATTGGACTTTTTGCTGGTTTCTTCTTGCACATTTTTCAGGGTTATTTATTAACGCTAGAAAATCGTAAAAAAAGAAGTACAGGATATGCTGTTGCATACGCTGATGGTAGTAAATGGTATAGCAGAAGTATGGCCATACTAGGTACGCTCCTACTTATGTTTTTAGTGATGCACATTTATCATTTTTGGACGCCGAGTAGACTGGGCGGTATAGGAACTGTTCAAGCACTTGCAGAAGTAGAATACAATGGTGTAATGCACCACAACTTATATGCCGAAATGAGAAACGTTTTTGTAGGCAACACACTTATTGTTGCACTCTATGTATTAGCGTGTGGCTCTTTAGCGTATCACCTATTACATGGATTTCAAAGTGCTTTTAAAACGATTGGTATCCACAACAAAAAAATGAGTGGTTTAATTAACAGTGTGGGCGTTGGATTTTCCATCATCGTGCCTTTATTATTTGCACTGATGCCACTCAGTTTTTATTTTGGTTGGATCAAATAATTATCACTCAATTTAAATTTCTAAGCATATGCTTAATTCAAAAATACCTGCCGGAAACCTCGAAAAAAAATGGGAAGATTACAAGGGACATTGCAAACTTGTTAACCCGGCTAATAAACGTAAACTAGAAGTAATTGTAGTAGGTACTGGTTTAGCTGGTGCTTCTGCTGCTGCGTCATTAGGTGAACTTGGTTATAAGGTGAAAGCGTTTTGTTTTCAGGACTCTCCGCGCCGTGCGCACTCTATTGCAGCACAAGGTGGTATCAACGCCGCTAAAAACTATCAGAATGATGGTGACAGCGTTTTCAGATTATTCTACGATACCATTAAAGGTGGAGACTACCGTGCACGTGAAGCAAACGTTCACCGCCTTGCTGAGGTGAGTGTTAATATTATTGATCAGTGCGTTGCACAAGGTGTTCCTTTTGCACGTGAATATGGTGGACTATTAAGCAACCGTTCTTTTGGCGGCACGCAGGTTCAACGTACATTTTATGCAGCAGGCCAAACAGGTCAGCAACTACTGATTGGTGCGTACCAAGCTTTGGAGCGTCAGGTGGCACTAGGTAATGTAAAAATGTATAGCCGTCACGAAATGCTAGAAGTGGTAAAAATTGATGGTAAAGCAAGAGGTATTATTGCACGTGATTTAGTGTCTGGTCATTTAGAAAAACATTTTGGTCACGCTGTATTATTATGTACGGGTGGATATGGTAACGTGTTTTATTTATCGACCAATGCGATGGGCTCTAATGTAACTGCCGCTTGGAAGGCACACCGTCAAGGTGCTTTATTTAGCAACCCATGCTTTACACAAATTCACCCAACATGTATTCCAGTTAGTGGAGACCATCAGTCTAAATTAACACTCATGTCTGAATCACTCAGAAATGACGGACGTATTTGGGTGCCTAAAAATTTAAATGAAACGCGCAAAGCGGTAGATATTCCTGAAGAAGAAAGAGATTATTATTTAGAGCGCAGATACCCTGCATTTGGTAACCTTGTACCACGTGACGTGGCATCAAGAGCTGCCAAAGAAAGATGTGATGCTGGTTATGGTGTGGGTACTTCTAAGCAAGCTGTTTATTTAGATTATGCTGCGGCTATTTTACGTTATGGAAAAATTGAAGCAGGTAAACAAGGTTTAGAAAATGTAAGTCAAGAACAGATCATTGCTATGGGTAAAGAGGTTGTTAAAGAAAAATATGGCAACCTATTTGACATGTATGCAAAAATTACTGGTGAAGATCCATACGAAGTTCCAATGCGTATTTACCCAGCTGTTCACTACACCATGGGTGGACTTTGGGTAGACTACGAATTACAAACTACCATTCCAGGTTTATATGCATTAGGTGAAGCTAACTTTAGTGAACACGGCGCTAACCGCCTTGGTGCTAGTGCGCTGATGCAAGGTTTAGCAGATGGATACTTTGTTATTCCTTACACCATTGGTAATTATTTAGCGGATGAAATTTATAGCACAGGACTTGATACCAACCACCCTGCATTTGAAGAAGCACAAAAAGCGGTGCTTTCAAGAATTGAGCAGTTAATGAATATTAAAGGAACGCAAACAGTAGAGAGCTTCCATAAACGTTTAGGAAAAATCATCTGGGATAAATGTGGAATGGCACGTAACGCAGAAGGATTAAAGCAAGCGATTGCAGAAGTGCAAGCGCTTAAAAAAGAATTCTGGTCTGATGTAAGAATTCCTGGAGAAATTAATGAGATGAACCCAGAGCTTGATAAAGCCAACCGCGTTGCGGACTTTATTGAACTAGGTGAACTTATGTGTGTAGACGCCTTAAACCGTAACGAAAGTTGTGGTGGTCACTTTAGAGAAGAATACCAAACAGAAGATGGTGAAGCATTAAGAGACGATGAAAACTTTATGTATGTAGCTTCTTGGGAGTTTAAAGGTGAGCACAACTGGGAATTACACAAAGAAGAATTAAAGTACGAAGTGATTAAACCTTCACAACGTAACTACAAATAATCATTAGTAAACGATCTATCAACTTTTCAATTTTCTTGAAATGGAACATTACAACATGAATGTGAACCTCAAAGTTTGGAGACAACAAAATAAAAACACAAAAGGTACTTTCAAAATGTACCGCGTAGAAAATATTTCTTCTGAAATGAGTTTCTTAGAAATGTTTGACGTACTTAACGAACAATTAATCAAAGACGGAGAAAATCCGGTTGCTTTTGACCATGATTGTAGAGAAGGTATTTGTGGTTCATGCTCTATGTATATTAATGGTAAACCACATGGTCCTTGGCAAGCAAATACAACTTGTCAATTACACATGCGTGCCTTTAAAGATGGAGACACCATTGTTGTAGAACCATGGAGAGCAGATGCTTTTCCAGTAATCAAAGATTTGATGGTTGACCGCTCTGCATTTGATAGAATTATTCAGGCTGGTGGTTATATTAGCGTTAACACCGGTAATGCAGTAGATGGTAACACCTTACCTATCGAAAAGCAAAAAGCAGACGACGCTTTTGCAGCAGCTATGTGTATTGGATGTGGTGCTTGTGTAGCAGCTTGTAAAAACAGTTCTGCGATGCTATTTTTAAGTGCAAAAGTTTCTCACCTCGCTTTATTACCACAAGGTGCACCTGAGCGTACAACAAGGGTACAAAACATGGTGGCACAAATGGATAAAGAAGGTTTTGGATCATGTACCAACACAGGTGCTTGTGAAGCTACTTGCCCTAAAGAAATTTCCATCACAAATATTGCGCGCTTAAATAGTGAATACATAGCTGCAAGTTTTGCAGACTAAGCATCTATTAGATGTCTAACAACTATTTTTCATTCAAACAATTTACAGTTTGGCAATCGGACTGCGCTTTAAAGGTATGTACTGAAGCATGCCTATTTGGTGCCTGGGTTGCAGCACATGTAAAAGATGATGCACCTTCTAGCATTTTAGATATTGGCACGGGCACTGGACTTTTAAGTTTACTACTCGCACAAAAAATACCAGCAGCACAAATAGACGCTGTCGAAATTGATGCTGCCGCAGCCACACAAGCTTCGAGTAATGCATTAGCGACAGGTTGGAATATTAAAGTGCACAACAGTGCTATCGAAAATTTTAGCGGCACTCTTTACCAGCATATTATTTCCAACCCTCCTTTTTTTAGCAACGATTTAAAAAGTGATGATGCACTCCGTAACACGGCCATGCACAGCACCACATTAACCTTAGCATCAATGTTTACTTGTGTTGTTAAACTACTGGATAAAGGCGGAAGATTTTCGGTGCTTATCCCCTATGCGAGGGCCACCGAACTTGAAAAATTAGCCGCGCAATTTGGACTAACAATTTTTAAAAAAGCACTGGTACATCAAACACCCGCACACGAACCTTTCAGGGCCATGTATATATTAAGTAGCGCTTTAACAAGCCATACAGCAGTAGAACAAATTATTATTAAAGAAAATGAGCAGTACAGTGCCGGTTTTACTGCCTACTTAAAAGATTATTACCTGTTTTTATAAAGGAGTTGTAATTTTAATGTCTATGAATCATTTTGAACTTTTTGACATACCGGTTAGTTTTTTTCCAGACACCGCTGTGGTATCCAAAAAGTATTTGATGCTCCAAAAAAAGTTTCACCCCGATTTTTTTGCAAATAGTTCCGAAGCTGAACAAGCAGAGGCACTGGCATTATCATCGGCAGCTAATAAAGCATTAAGGGTATTAAAAGATCAGGCCTTACTTATCCCTTACGTTTTAGAAATTACTGAGGTACTTTTACCCGACGAAAAATACCAGCTCCCTCCTAGTTTTTTAATGGAAGTAATGGATTTAAATGAGCAGGTTATGGAAGTAGAAGATGACTCCCAAAAGGCTGCGTTACTTGTACAACTTAAACAATTAGAAGATGAAATTTTTGAACCTATTAAAGGGTTGTTGGAAAGCTATCAAGTGGGTGTTACCCCAAAAGAAGCGTTGTTGCAAGTAAAAGACTATTATTTTAAAAAGAAATATCTAGACCGCATAGCGGATCAACTCCTATAAGCCCTATTTGTTTGGGTTTATGGTGGTTTCTTTTGGCAAAAAACACAGAATCTTGTAATATTGCACCCCGCCTAATACAAAGGCCCAGATGGCGGAACTGGTAGACGCGCTAGACTCAAAATCTGGTTATCGCAAGGTAGTGCAGGTTCGATTCCTGTTCTGGGCACATAATTAGATTTAAGGCGATTCTTCACAGAATCGCCTTTTTCTTTTTCGGCGCAAAGGCTTAACAGTAAAGGGATTTCATTAAATATTAGGTTCACTTTAGGAGTTCGAACTACCCCATTTTGTTTATTATACAGAATCCCCTCAGGAAATACCATCTTTTGCAAGCGCTGCTTTTGTTGATATTCTGCTGCAATCCATGCCTGGCTTAGATTCTGAGCAATTGATAGACAATTTTTTATAATATTTTCAACGTTCGAACTACTTATTGAGGCTGAATCAATTCCCTTACTTAATTCTTCGATTTCGGTACGAATCTGCTGGCTGTGTTTATTATAAATATCTTCTGTTATTTGATCGCTAATGTACTTTAATTCCACTTTTTCAAGTAGGCTTTGCTTTTCGGCTATTTTCTTTTTTAGCAGTGTTTTATCGCCCGCCTTTTCACTTAACCTGCTTTTAATTTCACTCATTAATATAGCCTCAAGCTTCTTTTTTAAAGAAGAATTGTATTCGTATTTAGAAAGAAGTTCTACAAACATCCCATTTAAGAGCTTTGAACTTACATTAACCGGAATTGTAGCATCTTTTGTTTTGTAGTACCAATTCCCCTTTTTTGAATAGCCAGTAAATGGCTTTCCACTTACTTCATCCTTTGCAAATATTTTTAGTGGAACCTCGTCATGTCGAAACACTTTTGAAACACCTACAAATGGATTATTATTCAAAACATCTTGTGCAGCTAAAAAGATTTTTAAATCAATTAATTTAGGATGTTTACCTTCTATTAATTTACCGCCAACGAGGTTACCTGTCACATAACCTGCGTAAAAAGGATTGCTAAAAACATGCCTGAAGCTTTTTGTTGAAATCTCTACACCCCTTTGTATTAAATAATCTACTATTTCATAATAAAAGTATTTTCTTTCGGTAAGCATTTGAAATCCCTTCTTTAGGTGTTTACCAGACTCTGTAATTACGTATTCATGAAAGCAGGCCCTATGCTTTGGCTTTAGATTAAGATAACCAAGCGGCGTTTGGTAAGGCCAGTACCCTTTTAACATAACCTCTTTAGTATTAATTATAGTTCTATCGCTTTTTAACCGATTATCAAAATTATTTAGTAGGTGAAAAAAGTTTTCTTGTAATCTACCAATTGCAGTAGATGTATCTATATCCTGAGTTACAGATTTTACCGTTACACCTTGTCTACTTAACTCTTCACTTAATTGTGATGCTGCAGCCCCTGTCCTCGAAAAACGGTCATAATTAAAAACAATAATGTAAGAAATATTTTTATGTTTTTTTACATATTCTATCATTCGTAAAAACTCTTTACGACCATCTGATTTAGCACTTTCATACGAAGCGCCAAAGTATTCTTTAATTTTGATACTGTTGGTTTTGGCGTAGTTATTACAGTATTTAAGCTGAACCTCGAGGCTCCCATTGTTTTCCGCTTGCTCTTGGCTGCTAACTCTTGTATACACAACCCCGTCGCCACCTCTAACTTTAGCAAGGCTTTTATACTTTTGGGTAGACAATGTTTCAAGCTCTGCTTGAAGTGCATTACTGCTGTTTTTCTTTTTCATATAGCTGATCGAAATAAATATCGATTATCAAATTAGCAAATTGTTTAAGAAATTCTAGTTCAGTTAATTCATTTGTTGATTTTTCATACTCATCACTGGGTTTCATTTTTACTCAGTTGAGACCTCGCCATATCAAATGGAGGAGACCCTATTAGCATACTGAGCCGTATCAAACGGGTCTTTAAAAATATTTTGTTTCAGTTTTTGTAAATGAAAGCGAGGTACCTGTTCTTGTTTTTAATTGTATACCTGAATAATTTCTTAATCCGAGTATTCGCATAACCTCCTTTGCTTTATCGCCATTCATTAAACCTGTTCTATCATATTCAATTTTTGTAACTTTTCGGGCTTCTTTATCGTAAATTATTGTAACCCTTTCAACATTGTTGTTTCGTAGCTCTTTTACCAGACGCAATTCATCTTCACTGAACAAACTTAACTGATTTATAAATTTAACTTTTTCCTCATCAATAAATAAATCAGTTATGAAATGAGAAATTGGAATATAAATATGTGGTCGCGCTTTATCGACTACCATATCTTTACCCCCTAGCATAACGTATGTTTCATCTTGATAAATAATAATTCCAGCTTCACTACCTGTTTCAATACAAGTTGAAACCATTTGATAGAAATAACTAATTTCAGTTCTAAGAACAATGTTAATGTATGGGTCATTCAGTGTCTGTTCATAATGATGCAGCCTTAAAGTTTCTTTTTCATCTAGGACTCTAATCTTGCTAAGGCTTTTATAAAAAGCAATGTTATCCAATAGTGTATTTTTGTTTAGGTCTTCTTCATAGGCCTTAATAAATTGGTCATAATAAATTTTTTGCATCAGTTTTATTGAACAACCAAAGTCACGCATAGATTCCAATACCTTTAACCAGAGGTACTCAATAAAACTTATCTCTGCCCATTTACCCTCTGCAACGAATGAAATTAAACCATTCATTTTCCAATAGTGAAAGGTTTTTGATTTAAAGTCAGTATCTCTTAGCTTAATATTCCTCTCCAAGAGACTTCCTCGAAGTGCGACACCTTGAAGATCATTTTTTTGAATTTCAGTTAATTTTATTTTTTTCATGATTCTAAATTACTAACTTGTGGGATGTTTAACAAATTAAATTTACTAAATATGGACAAAAAACAAGAAAATTCGAAAAAAATGGCAAAAACCTACCATCTAGGCCGAGTGTGCCAAAAATGTGGCGAACCGATTGCCGATCAGGACAGAGCCACAAAAATTCATTGCTCACGTTGGATTGATAAATTTGGTGTTATTCACGACTGTAAAAGACAAAAACATGCATTGAAAGTCCAACCCTATGAAAACATCCTTCTAGATTATTCAGCAATACAAAGAGAGACAAAGAGACAAATTGAAAAAGTCATAGCAGCTCATGGTAACGAAGTTTCTACTGAGATCCTTAATGCCTATAATATTAACCTAAATGAAAACCTGAGTTTTGACTATCATTCTGGACTTATGTATGCAGGATTTTTAGGCTTTAAAATTATAACCAATCCAAAATTAAACACACATAAAATTATCAAACATGAACAATTATAATTATATGTCGATTGGCCGTAAACTTTGTAAAGCAGATGACCAAAACAATACAATAGCAGGACTAATTATCACAACTCTAGTATTAGGTGGATGTATATACTTGCAGCACAGAATATTAAATCATCTAAAAAGTGAATCTTTGGGGCTCAAACTGAAGATGGATGATCTAAACTTTCGGAATAATAGACAAAGGCAGATTATTGACGAACTACAAAGAACTAAGCAAGAATTAATGGATGAGCTAAATTCAAAAGACGACGATAAAGCTTGATAATTATGTATTAAAAACAAAGAAAATACCGTTCCGGAACGGTTTTCTACGTTCGGGAACGGTATTTAATGTTCGGGAATGT
>JBMSJE010000041.1:0-14640 GCA_049418605.1 Sediminibacterium sp.
TTTAACTTTTCAAATGACAAGTATTAATTGGAAGGGGGGCTATTTATGCGTACTTTTGCACTTTAATTACAATTTACAAATTTACAAATGGACACACAAATTCAAGGAACTGTAAAGTTCTTCAACGAGGAAAAAGGTTTTGGATTCATCAAGCATGACAATTCAAGCAAAGAAACTTTCGTACATGCTAACGGCTTGATTGACCAAATCGAGGCGAATGACAAGGTTATTTTTGACGTGCAAGAAGGCCGTAAAGGTCCTAACGCAGTTAACGTTAAACGTTTAAGTTAATTACTAAAACAAGCTTAACCAATTATAGGCCATTTCGCTAACCGCGAAATGGCCTTTTTCTTTGCCCTAGCTTAACTATATTTGTGGTCAATAAAAGCACTTATGTCAACGATACTTGAACAGTTACAAGAAACAAAAACATACATACAATCAAAGGTAAAAGACCAGGCTGCCATTGGTATCATTTTGGGTAGTGGACTCGGAAATCTAGCTTCAGAAATTGTATCTGAATTTGAAATTCCATATGAGCAAATTCCACATTTTCCAGTGAGTACTGTTGAAGGTCATAAAGGCCGATTAATTTTTGGTACACTAGAAGGTGTAAAAGTTTGGGTCATGTCTGGACGTTTTCATTTTTATGAAGGCTATACACCTCAACAAGTTTCTTATCCTGTAAGAGTGATGCGCGCGTTAGGTGTAGAAACATTGTTATTGTCTAATGCTGCTGGTGGTGTAAATAGTAATTTTAAAGTAGGTGATTTAATGATCATCAATGATCATATCAGTTTATTTACCATTAACCCATTACTTGGGAAGAACGAAGAGGCACTTGGCACTCGTTTCCCGGATATGAGTGAGCCTTATGCCAAATCATTAATTGCAAAAGTAAAAAACATAGCTGCCGCCAATGCTATTAAAGTGCATGAAGGTGTTTATTTAGGTGTAACGGGTCCTACATTTGAGACGAGGGCCGAGTATAAATTAATTCATGCGGTAGGCGGTGATGCTGTTGGAATGAGTACTGTGCAGGAAACCATTGTTGCGGTGCATGGTGGTATGAAAGTATTTGCAATCAGTGTAATTACAGATTTAGGTATCCGTGAAGAAGATAATATCATCACCCACCAAGAAGTTTTAGAAGCTGCAACAGCGGCAGAACCAAAGCTTACTTTATTGTTTAAAGAATTAGTCAAACAATTATAATGCTGTTTAAGCGCTATTGTTTATTTTTCATAAGCTATTTTGTGGTACAAATAGTAGCAGCCCAATCTGATGATCGGCCGCAGCTAAGGGGTGGCAGGCCTGGTGCAGGTGCAGTTTCCTATGACCGGCAGGGAAGGCCCATAAAAAATAGCGCCGGTAAAAATGACTCTTTACAAACACGTAATAGTTTAGCAGATTCAATTACAATTTTTTATAAGCATTTTGATTCTACCAAATTAAGAACCCTAGATAGCTCAATAAATGATTTTAGTAGATATTTTCCCCTACCTTATACAGCACGTTCTTTGGGTAATTTAGGTACCGCAACACAATCTTTATTGTTCAATCCTTACATGAAAGCTGGATTTAATGCAGGCTTTCATGGGTATGACCTCTATAATTATTCATTAGAGAATACAAAGTTTTATGAAACCACTAGACCCTTTACAGAGCTAGCCTTTGTACTTGGAGCCAAAGCAGAACAGGTGGTAGATTTTTTGCACACACAAAACAAGAAAGACAATTTTAATTTTTCTTTGCAATACCGGTTTAGCAATTCGCCAGGCGCATTGAAAAATCAGAATGCTAATTTAAATAATTTAAGATTTACCAGTCATTTCAAATCAAATAGTCGCAAATACGAACTCTTCTTTGTTTTTTTGTCCAACAAAAATGCTTCTTCGGAAAATGGGGGCTTACAAAGTCCTAGTAAACTAGATAGTCTTTCTCTGAATGACCCTTACGAACTAGAAACAAGGCTTGGTAAATCTGCAACAGCTTCCCGAAATCCATTTAATACAAATGTGTCTACCGGAAATATTTATACCGGGTCTCAATTTGTGATCAGACAACAATATGATGTAGGTAAAAAAGATTCTAGTATAGTGGATTCTGTAACCTATCGTATTTTTTATCCAAGGCTAAGACTTCAACATACATTATCTGTCGCATCCAATAAGTATCAGTTTTTAGATACCTATGTAGATTCAAGTAAATACCAGTTGTATTTTAATAAGCCTGTTGTGTCCGGAAAATCCATCAACTATAAAGATAGCTGGCAGGATATCACGAACGAGTTTAGCATTCTCACTTTCCCAGATAAAAACAACCAAAGCCAATATTTAAAAACTGGTATAGCTTACCAGGCACTCAAAGGAACTTTTGATACAATAAGCAGCAATTCTTTTTACAATATCTATGCAGTTGGTGCCTATAAAAACAGATCTAGAAATAAAGTTTGGGATATTGATGCACATGCCAATTTATATTTGAATGGACAAAATGCTGGCGATTATGAAGCAGCTGTTTATTTGCAACGTTATTTAGGAACTAAAGCTGGTTATTTATCACTTGGGTTTAATAACGTTAACAGGTCTCCTGCATTTGTCCTAGATCCATTAAGTAGTTTTAGAATGAATGCCAATACAAATTTTGCAAAAGAAAATAGCATCAAGTTAATGGCGAAGTACGAAAAGCCTAATAGAAACCTGTCTTTTTCTGCACATTATTTTGGCATAAACAACTACATGTATTTTGATGGGTTCTTTGCTGCAAAACAAGCATCCGGCTTATTTAATTTATTGCAATTGTCGCTTCAAAAAAAGTGGCACTTAAAAGGACATTGGAACTGGTACACTGAAATGCATGTGCAACAAAAAATAGGCACCGGCCCGGTTAATGTGCCTTCTTTTTATACTAGAAATAGGCTCGCATTTGAGGGCAATTTTTTTACCAACCTCGACCTGTCTACCGGACTTGAAATGCAATATTTTACAGCCTACAACGCCGATGGCTATTCTCCATTTTTAGGGGCTTATTTCTATCAAAATAGAGAGCAACTTTCAAATAGACCCGATATTCATGCTTATTTTCATTTCAGAATCAAGCGTTTAAAGGGGTTTATTCGAATCGAAAACCTTAATAGTTTAAATACAGCTAAGGGATTTTCTTTTGATAAGCCCAATTTCATGACAGCGCTTTACCCAAATACCACCCTTTGGACCCGTATTGGAATCTGGTGGAACTTTATTAATTAGAAGTATTGTAACTTTACAGTCATGAAGCGTCTCGTAACCCTATTTATTGCACTTATTTACCTAGTCATGTCCACCGGGTGTGTAGTGAATAGCCATTACTGCATGGGTAAGCTCAGTTCTGTTGAGTTAGGCAGATCGGAGGTTAAAAAATGTATTTGCGGGATGCGCATAGATAGTACCAAAAAAAATAAGTGCTGTCATTCTAAATTAGATGTTGTAAAGCTTAAAGATTCACATAAGCTAACTACCTCTACCATTGTTTTTGCAAATTTTATTGAAGCGGTAATGCCACAATTTTATGTGGAGCCAGTATTGTTTACAAATATATACACGGCAAATCAATATCTTAAAAAGTTGCCGCCCAACCTAAACGAACAAGATACCTACAAACGTATCGGTGTATTTTTAATTTAGGATATCCTGCACTTTACTTTCTTTTTATTTCCTGTGTCATGTTAGTTACGTGGCTCAACTTATTTATTATTCTTAAAATTTAATTGTATGAAAATCAAAATTCTTTTCGCGTCTATTTTAACTATTGTATTAACCTCATCTGTGGCGTTTGCTCAAACAAAGCCTACTCCTAAGTCTGAAACCATTAAAGTTTGGGGTAATTGTGGTATGTGTAAAACAACTATTGAAACAGCAGCAAAAGATGCAGGTGCATCTACCGCTGTTTGGAACAAGACCACTAAAATGTTAAAAATTACTTACCTAGCATCTGCAACAAGCAATACTAAAATTCAAGAGAAAATTGCAAGTGTAGGATATGATACCAAAGACCAAACAGCACCTGATGCAGTTTATAATGAACTTCCAGAGTGTTGCCAATATGAGCGAAAGGCTGCTAAAAAAAATTAATCATTCATAAAGTTTAATACATGAAAAAAATATTTTTAATAGTAGCATGTATTTGCGTAATCAGTGCAAGTGCGCAGGTGCAAAAAGTAAACTTGCAAGCTAGCGGCTTAACTTGTGCGATGTGCTCAAAAGCCATCTATAAAGCGGTTTCAGCCATTTCGTTTGTTGATACCGTTTTTGTAAATATTGAAGCATCTACCTATGATATTCGTTTCAACAAAGAATCAACACCTCATTTTGATCAAATTGCTAAGGCCGTTGTAGATGCCGGATTTTCAGTTGCAAACTTAACAGTTATGGCAAACTTTGATAAGCAAGTAATAGATAAAAACGGTTTATTTACACTTGATGGTATTCAGTATAAATTGATGGGTGCAGTACCTGCTACTTTGCAAGGAAGTAAAAAGTTACAATTAATTGGCAAGCAGTACATGTTACCCAAAGACTTCAAAAAGATACCAGCAAGCTCAAATACTGGCATGCCTGCTGATACTTATTTAGTTTCATTAAAGTAAAGAAACATGAAAAAAATAATGTTATTTCTTTTACTTTTTTTTGCTTCTTTGGCAAAGGCGCAAGAATTATTTGTTTACACAGAGCCTGCTAGTAACATGCCTGCACAATCTGTTGCTGTTAAACAAAGTGCTAAATTTTTTGATCAGGGCGCTGCTTCAAGTATCCGCCATGCGACAGAAATAATGATTGGGGCCAATAAAAACCTGATGCTACACGGTGCTGCAACTTATGGTGCAATGAATAAAACGCCATTTGGCCTCGAAAGTATCAGGGCTTATGGGAAGTATCGTTTTTTTAGTGCCGACGGAATGTATAGTCATTTTAGAATGGCCGCTTTTGCTGAAATAGCACACAGTAATACTAAGCCCATGTACCAAGAAATCAATTTGCAAGGTGATCATGCTGGTATGCAAGTGGGCCTTGTATTTACGCAGCTATTACACAAATTAGCGGTATCGTCTACGGTAAGCTATGCATCAATTAATGGGAATAGCAAAGCCCATCAACTAGCAATGGGTAATAAAGTAGAGGCGCTTAATTATTCACTGTCTTTTGGCCATTTGATTTTGCCTGTAAAATATACAAGCTACGACCAAACCAACTTTAATATTTATGCTGAGTTGCTTGGTCAAGTAATACCTGGTACCCGCAAAAGTTACATGGATTTAGCACCTAGCATGCAGCTTATTTTTAAGAGTAAGCTCAAGTTTAATTTGGCATATCGGTTTAATATTCAATCTAGCATGACCCGAATGGCTCAGACTAGCTGGATGCTTGGAGGCGAATGGCTGTTTTTGAACGTCTTTAAAAAGTAGTTACAATAAATAAGTAGGCTGCTCTTTTTTTTATATCTTTAAAAAGTGAAAAAAAGGGCAGCCTATATATTTTTAGCCATCTATTTAATAGGTGCAACGGAGCTACATCAGCTTCTAAAAATGCCGCTATTGCTCGAACATTATAATGAGCATAAATTGGATAATGGTAATTTATCACTTATTAGTTTTATCTACCAGCACTACCTGGGAGATGATGGAAATGCAAACGATGATCAAAAAGATCAAAACCTGCCCTTTAAGTCGGCTCATTTTCAAATGCAAAACACGGTTGTTTTTTTCGTGTTAAAATATGAGTTACCAAAAATTATTATCCCTAAAAATCAAAGTGGTTGGCCAGTGATGCAATCGTATTCACTTTCAACTATTGCGCTTGATGCTTTATTTAGACCTCCCAAAGGTTAATTCTCTTTTGCGTTTTTACACGCTCATTCATTTTTTAATTTTTTGATATAATTATAGCTGTCATGCTAAAGAAAATCATTGATTTTTCAATAGCCAATAAATTAGTTATTGGTTTATTTATAATTGCACTTGTAGGGTGGGGAAGTTACGAAGTAACGAGGCTGCCTATTGATGCTGTTCCTGACATTACAGACAATCAGGTGCAAGTAATTACAGTATCGCCTTCACTCGGTGCACCTGACATTGAACGCCTTGTTACATTTCCTATCGAGCAGTCTTGCAGTAGTATTCCTGGTCTAAAGCAAATCAGAAGTTTTTCTAGATTTGGATTGTCGCTTGTTACCATTGTTTTTGATAACGAAACCGATATTTATTGGGCGCGTCAACAAATTACAGAGCAACTGCAAAAAGTAAAACAAGAAATTCCAGAAGGTGTAGGTGCGCCAGAGTTGGCCCCCGTATCTACTGGGCTAGGGGAGATATTTCAGTATGTAGTAAGGCCCTTAAAAGGATACGAAAGTACCTATGGCCCCATGGAACTCAGAACCATACAAGACTGGATTGTAAGAAGACAATTGTTGGGAACGCCTGGGGTAGCAGAAGTATCAAGTTTTGGTGGGAAATTAAAGCAGTATGAAATTTCTGTAAAACAGGATAGATTAAAATCGATGGGCATTACCATCGGCGATGTTTTTGATGCACTTGAAAAAAACAATCAAAATACGGGCGGTGCCTATATCGAAAAAGGCCCTACTGTTTTGTATATCAGAACTGAGGGGTTAACTGGAAGTATCCAAGATATCGAGCAAGTAGTTATTAAATCTTTGCAGGGCGGCACACCCTTATTGATTAAAGACGTTGCAACGGTACAATACGGTGCTGCCATTAGGTATGGCGCTATGACTTATAATGCTGATGGGGAAGTAGCAGGCGCCGTAGTAATGATGTTAAAGGGTGCTAATTCATCGGAAGTAATTAAGCGGGTAAAAGAAAAGGTTACAGAGATCCAAAAAATGCTACCTGAAGGTGTGGTGATTGAGCCCTTTTTAGACCGAACAAAAATGGTAAATAATGCCATTAGTACCGTACAAACTAATTTAATTGAAGGTGCACTTATTGTCGTTTTTGTGTTGGTGTTTTTCCTTGGCAATCTAAGAGCTGGACTTATTGTATCATCAGTGATTCCGCTCTCTATGTTGTTTGCTATTATTTTAATGAATTATTTTGGTGTGGGTGGTAATCTTATGTCGCTTGGTGCCATTGATTTTGGGCTGATTGTGGATGGCTCGGTGATTGTTGTTGAAGCTATTTTGCACCGCTTTGCACATGCTAAACATTTTAGAGGATTAACTTCTATTGGTCAAAAAGAAATGGACGAAGAAGTAGGTTCAAGTACTGGGTCTATGATTAAATCAGCGGTGTTTAGTCAAATTATTATATTAATTGTTTATCTACCCATTTTGTCTTTGCAGGGTATTGAAGGTAAAATGTTTAAACCAATGGCCTTTACGGTTGCTTTTGCAATTATTGGTGCGTTTATTTTGTCTATTACCTATGTTCCAATGATGGCTGCACTGGTGCTCAATAAAAAACTCAATCATAAAAAAACATGGACCGATAAATTCATCGCTTTTATAGAAAGAAAATACCAGCCCGTTCTACAAAAAGTACTTGGGATTCCTAAATTGGTAATTGGTGTAACTGTTGTTTTGTTTGGCGTTGCAGTGCTCTTACTAACTAAAATGGGGGGAGAGTTTATGCCGTCATTAGAAGAAGGGGATTTTGCTGTAGAAACGCGCCTTTTGACAGGGAGTAATTTAAATACTTCAATTGCATCAACGCAAGAGGCTGTTAAACTTTTGTTGGCTAATTTTCCAGAAATCACAAAAGTGGTCACAAAAATTGGAAGTGCAGAAATACCGACCGATCCAATGCCATTTGAAGCCGGCGACATGATGGTCATTTTAAAGGATAAAAAAGAATGGACTTCGGCCAAAACTTTTCCGGAACTCTCTGAAAAAATGACCGCTGTTTTGGAGCAAGTTCCAGGTATTACGGTAGGGTTTCAATATCCTGTACAAATGCGTTTTAATGAACTCATGACAGGGGCTAGACAGGACGTTGTTTGTAAGATTTTTGGAGAAAATCTAGATTCGTTGGCTGTATATGCATCGAGGTTAAATACCATTGTACAGACCGTTGATGGTGCCGTTGACATTTACGAAGAAAAGGTAACCGGGATGCCACAAGTAGTTGTAAAATACAATAGGGTAGCTATGGCTAAATATGGTGTGCACGTGGCAGATGTAAATAGGGTGGTGAATACTGCTTTTGCAGGTCAGGTAACTGGTCAAGTATATGAAGAGGAAAAACGTTTTGACATGGTTGTTAGACTTTCAGATAGTGCTCGAAAAAATATGGAAGATATTGCAGCACTTCAAATTTCAACTGCGCAAGGCACGCAAATTCCACTCTCTTATGTAGCATCCATCACGGAAGTTGAAGGAGTCAATCAAATACAAAGAGAGAATACGAAAAGACGAATTATTGTTGGATTTAATGTGGCTGGAAAGGATGTTCAAACCATTGTTGGGGCATTACAACAAAAAGTAGAAAAGCAATTAAATTTACCCAAGGGATATACGATTGTATATGGCGGATCCTTTGAAAATATGACAGCTGCAAAAGAGCGTCTTTCTATTGTAGTCCCAGTAGCACTTTTATTGATATTCTTACTCTTATATTTTGCTTTTGGTTCTGTAAAGCAAGGGCTGCTTATTTATACGGCTATCCCACTATCGGCAACAGGTGGTATTTTTGCACTATGGATGCGTGATATGCCATTTAGTATTTCTGCTGGCGTCGGATTTATTGCGCTATTTGGTGTGGCTGTGCTAAATGGTATTTTACTCGTATCCGAATTTAATAGACTTAAAGCGGCTGGTTGGCATGATGTTAAACGCATTGTGGTACATGCCACCAAATCCAAAATGAGGGCTGTGCTCATGACAGCACTTGTGCCTTCCCTTGGATTTATTCCAATGGCCATAAGTACAGGAGCCGGTGGCGAAGTGCAAAAGCCGCTAGCCACAGTTGTTATTGGTGGTCTGATACTATCTACTTTTTTAACACTTTTTGTATTACCAGTTATGTATATACTTTTTGAAACCGGCGTAAAATATATTCAAGGAAAAAAAATAATTGTAATGCTTGGTGGCTTGTTGATCGGATTATCCGCACAATCGCAAGTAAATATTTCTCTTGATGCTGCTATTGATAGCGCCTTAAAAAACAATGCATATTATAACGCGAGTAATTTACAAGTAGATTATGCCCGAACGATGCAAAAGACGAGTACGGAAATAGACAAAACCCTATTTGATTTTGGCTATGGTAAAATAAATAGTTTTCAAACAGATAATCGTTTTGGCGTTTCTCAAAGTTTGCAATTCCCTGCTATATATAAAAACCAATCCGCAGCTAATAAAATAGTTACTCAAATAGCAGAAACATCACAGTTACTTAGAGCGAAGGAAATAACGAAGCTTGTAAAGCAGCAGTATTATAGTATTTTATTAATGGAACAGCAGTTGCAACTTTTGATATCTGCTGATAGTTTGTATAATATATTTTTAAAAAGTGCAAAAGACCGACTTGCTACTGGGGCTTCTGATGTTTTAGAACTTGTTACTGCCGAAAATCAGTTATTGCAAATTCAAAACCAGTTAGGGAAATTGAGGGTAGCTAAAAATATTGAGATTGATGCATTTAACCGAACTGTAAATGTTTCGAGAAGGGTATATCCGTTTAGTAGCAGTTTCGTTTACGATGCAGTGGTATTATCAGGTGTTTCAATCATCGAGTCGGCGCCATTGGTACAATTGCAGCAGCAACAAATAGAATTGTCTGAAAAGTTGGTAGCAGTAGAAAAGAGTAAATTAAATCCTTCTTTTTTGTTGGGGTATAGTTCTATGACCATTAATGGCTGGCAAGCAATTTCTCAATCAATAGATAAATATTTCGGTCCATCGGACAGGTTTGGAACGGTCAGTGTTGGTTTAATGGTCCCTATTTTTTCGACGGCTCAAAAAGCAAGAATTAGCGCCGGCTCAATTTTAGTGAAGCAAAAGAAATTAGAAGAAACAGCTGTGAAACAAGAATTGGAACAAAAAATACAGGCAGCTACTTCGCTTTATATTCAATATAAAAAAGCACTCGACAGTTATCACAAAAAAGGCCTTCCTGGCGCCGCACAAATTATGCAGGTAGCCACTCAGAAATTAACAGCCGGTGATATTAATTATTTAGACTGGGTGGTACTTATGAATCAGTCAATACAAACAAGAGCCGATTATTACATGGCAGTAGCCCAATACAATGATGCTGCATTTGAATTAGAAAAATTAAATACAATACAATAAACGATATTTTATGAAATCTAGATTAACCTATTCCATCGTATTCGCTTTTTTGGTAGCCTGCTCTTCAAAAGTAGAGAAGGTTGCTTCGGAAGCAAAAGAATTGGCACTTGAATCAAATATAGTAAGCTTGACCAAAGCTCAATTACATATTGGAAAAATCGCAATTGGCAGTGTACGAACCGCAAAAATGCAAAAGACAATTAGGGTAAATGGATTTATTGACGTGCCTCCACAAAATATCTTGTCTGTAAGTATTCCAATGGGAGGGTATGTAAAAAAAGCCAACTTAATTCCTGGAGAAAAAGTAAGTAAGGGTGCTGTGCTAGCGGTATTAGAAGACGCCTCTTATATAAGCCTGCAACAAGATTATTTAACTGCAAAAAGTAAGCTTGTTTTTTTGGAAGCAGACTATAACAGACAAAAAGCATTAAATGCAAGTAAAACTTCAAGTGATAGACAGTTTCAACTTGCTACTTCGGAATACGAAAGCCAGAAGTACTTGGTAAAATCTTTAAGTGAAAAACTACAATTGATGGGTTTGGTTCCTTCTCAGCTCAATGAAAACAATATTTCTAAATCAATATCATTTAGGTCGCCAATGAACGGTTATGTTACAAAAGTGAATGTCAATGCGGGAAAGTATGTTGCTCCAACGGATGTGCTATTTGAAATGATGGATCCATCCGATTTGCATGCGCGCCTCATTGTTTTTGAAAATGATGCTACTGCTATCAAAAAGGAGAATAAAGTAACATTCACTGTAAATAATAAGTCAGATAAAATTTATGATGCAAAAGTGCATTTAGTTACACCTAATATCGAAAATGAGCGAACCACAGAAGTTCATTGTGATGTAATAACTGCAAATACTGGGTTATTTCCAGGTACTTTTGTAAATGCAGCTATTGAACTAAATGATGCTACTGTTCAAGCGCTTCCGGCCGCATCCATTGTTAAATGGCAAAATAAGTCTTATGTATTTGTTGAAAGGGCTTCTTTAACCTATGAAATGGTGCCTGTGGTTGCTGGTATGGAAAGTAAGGGTATGATAGAAATTATTTCTGGCATTTCAGTTGATCAAAAAGTAGTGGTAGCTAATGCTTATACCTTACTTATGAAACTAAAAAATAGTGGCGAATAATATTGCTATTGGTTTTTAACAACATTTGCAAAATCAACCTGATCTTGTACATTGTAAAAGCCTGCAATTTTTTGTATTACAGCTTCTACAACAGCGTCCGGGCAACTAGCGCCACTGGTTATTAATATTTTAACAGGCGCTTGTTCAGGTAAATAATTGTTTAGTGTGTGTAGCTCCTTGGTATTCCAGTTTCTGTGCTCTATGGAAGTTTTAGATAAGAGTCTGTCTGGGCTATCAATAAAATAAGTAGGTAGTTTTTGTTCGCAAAGTTCAACTAGGTGAGATGAGTTGCTGCTATTATAACCTCCAATAACAATGGCTAAGTCAGCCTCAGTATCAAGCATCCCTTTAACAGCTGTTTGGTTGTCACTTGTTGCATAGCAAAGTGTATCTCTGGTGTCTGCAAAGCGCGTTCCAATGGTATCGTCCGTTAATTGATAATGTGCCTTAATAGTAGCTTTTAAATATTCAGATATAGCCTGTGTATCTGATGCTAGCTGAGTGGTTTGATTGACTACGCCAATTTTTTCTAAATCTTTGGTAATATCAAAATTAGCAGAGTAGCGCCCTTCAAATTCTTTATAAAAAAGATCGGCTTCTTTTTCGCCGGTGATATATTTAGCAAGTGCAACGGTTTCTTCCATATCATTTACCACAACTGTTGGGGTATGATAGGATGCATGGGAAAATGTAGCCCTGGTTTCTTCGTGTTTAGGTTTGCCATGAACTACAATGCTATATCCTTTTTGTGCAATCTGTTCAGATCTGTTCCAAACCTTTTCTACAAAGGGACAAGTAGTATTGTATTTTTCTGTTGAAATCCCTTTTTCTGCAAGCGTAGCTTCCATGTCAAGTGTTGTGCCAAATGCCGGTATTATAACAACATCTTCATTTGTAAGTGTATTAAGCGGAATTAATGTTTTACCATTTGTGTCTTGTAAAAATTGTACCCCTCTTGCTAGTAAATCTTCATTTACTTGGGGGTTGTGTATCATTTCACTTAGTAAGAAAATTCTTTTTCCTGGGTTTTCGTCGATAGTTCTAAAAGCAATTTCTATGGCATTTTCTACGCCATAACAAAATCCAAAATGTCTAGCTAAATAAATGTCTAAGTCCCCAAGTTTTAATAATGTTGGGGTAAAATCCTTTTTAAGTTTATCTGCATCTTTTCGGTACTGTTTGATGGCACTTATAAGACTGCTTCTATAGCCAGTAGGAACGTTAAACTGCTTCATGTTGCAAAGATAGGGGCATCCGAGAACCTGAAATAACAATCTGGGGGTAAACTTAGGGCTTTGAGTGTTACCTTTGCGCCATGCATTATGTATCTGTAGAGGGGCTTACAAAGAGTTACGGGATTAACCCGCTTTTCAATAATATTTCCTTTAATATCAATGAGGGTGACAAAATTGCCTTAATTGCCCGTAATGGGGTGGGTAAGTCTACACTTTTAAAAATCTTAGCCGGTCAGGAAACGCCCGATAGTGGTAAGTTTTGGATCAATAAAGAGGTAACCGTGGTCCTTTTTGAACAGGACCCAGTTTTTGACGAGGATAAAACCATTGTTGAAAATATATTTAAAGCCAATCATCCAATTATTAAGGCTATTCAAAAATATGAATTGGCCATGGAAGCGGAAGACGGTATCCTTATTTCAGATAGCATCATGGAAATGGATGATTTGGGAGCCTGGGATTTTGAAGCTAAAGTCAAGCAAATTTTAGGCAAACTAAATATCCACCACCTTCAAAAAAAGGTAAATGAATTAAGTGGCGGTCAACGCAAAAGAGTGGCGCTTGCAAAAACGCTGATAGATATTGGTTTTGAACATCAGCATACCCTACTCATGATGGATGAGCCAACTAACCACCTCGATGTAGAAATGATTGAGTGGTTGGAACATTATTTAAATGGAGAAAACATTACACTACTTCTCGTAACCCACGACCGTTATTTTTTAGACGCTGTATGTGATGAAATTTGGGAGCTCGAAAGAGAAAATATGTATGTATACAAAGGCGATTATGAATCATACATGGAAAAAAAGGCGGCCCGTATAGAAAGTGAGCAGGCAAGCATTGATAAGGCTAGAAACCAATACCGCAAAGAGTTAGAGTGGATGCGTAAGCAACCCAAAGCCCGTACCACTAAGAGTAAAAGCCGTCAAGATAATTTTTACGAAGTAGAAGCTAGGGCTAAGCAAAAAATAGAAGACGCACAGTTGCAATTAGAAGCAAAAATGAGTAGGCTTGGTGGTAAAATTGTAGAATTAAAAAAGGTCAATAAATCATACGGTGATCTAGAAATTTTAAAAGGCTTTGATTATACTTTTTCTAAGGGGGAAAGAGTGGGTGTGGTTGGTAAAAATGGAATTGGGAAGTCTACCTTCTTAAATATTATACAAGAACTTGAAACACCAACAAGTGGAAAAGTGAATGTGGGTGATACGGTTGTGTTTGGTAATTTTTCTCAAACTGGACTTGATGTTAAACAGGATTTTAGGGTGATCGAATATGTAAAATCTTTTGCAGAGAGTTTTCCGCTGGCAAAGGGTGGAAGTATTAGTGCCTCGCAGTTTTTAGAATTGTTTTTATTCCCGCCCGATAAACAGTACACCTATTTGTCATCATTAAGTGGTGGTGAAAAAAAGAGACTTCATTTATTAACCATCTTATTTAGAAACCCCAACTTTTTAATTCTAGATGAGCCTACCAACGACCTTGACCTTCCAACGCTTGCGGTTCTTGAAAGCTTTTTAACGGAGTATCAGGGTTGTGTCATGATTGTTTCGCACGACCGTTATTTTATGGACCGCTTGGTCGATCACTTATTTGTTTTTGAGGGTGGTGGTTTTGTAAGAGACTTTCCAGGAAACTATACCCAGTACCGTATTTGGCTTAAAGAACAGGAAACTGCAAAAGCAAATGGAAGTTCTAGTCCTACAAAAGCGGCAACTATTGAGCCTACTGCACTAGGAGGACTAGCTGCGCCTGCTCCTCCAAAAAAGAAAATGACTTTTAAAGAGAAGCATGAGTTTGAAAAACTAGAAAAAGAAATGCCTGCGCTCGAAAAGGAAAAAGAAAAATTAACCGCTGCACTCAGTGATGAGACGCTTAATTACGACCAAATTACAGCACTTGCAGATTCGCTTACAAAAGTTACACAGACTTTGGAAGAAATGGAACTACGCTGGCTGGAGTTGAGTGAGATGG
>JBMSJE010000042.1:0-14032 GCA_049418605.1 Sediminibacterium sp.
GAGGGTCTGGTATCCATTGTAGGGCTCTCCGAATTTGACGATTTTAGGCATATAGAATCTGATTATAGCCTTGTAGGCAAAAGGAGTGGACGCACTTTTAAAATGGGCGATAAAGTGTTTATAAAGGTCATTGCGGCCAATTTAGACAAGCGTCAGCTAGATTATGAATGGGTTCAGGTTCCATAGGCCATTTTTAGCCCTTTATTTACCTACATTTTGTGTGTAAAATTGTGGATAAAACACCCCCTTTTTGAGGTTCATTTTAGTCTATTTCCGTGTTAAAAAAAGTATCTTCGTAAGCCACTTATAAAGTGGTTTAAACTCTTGATGCAGATACGTTTATAGATTAGAAATTATGGAAGAAAATTTGATCCCAGAACAAACCTCCGATAACGACCGTATAATACAGGTTAATATCGAAGAGCAAATGAAAACAGCGTACATCGATTACTCGATGTCTGTGATTGTTGGACGTGCGTTACCAGATGCACGTGATGGTTTTAAACCTGTTCACCGCAGGGTTTTATTTGCCATGAATGAGCTTGGCAATAATTTCAACAAGCCGTATAAAAAATCTGCGCGTATCGTTGGGGAAGTAATGGGTAAGTTTCACCCGCACGGTGATGCATCTATTTACGATACCCTTGTTCGTATGGCTCAAGATTGGACCATGCGTTATACGCTTGTAGATGGTCAGGGTAACTTTGGTAACCAAGATGGTGATCCACCAGCTGCTATGCGTTACACAGAGGCACGTCTTCAAAAAATTGCTGAAGCCATGATTGACGATATCGAAAAAGATACCGTTGATTTTCAACTCAACTTTGATGATTCACTAAAAGAACCAACCGTTCTACCAACGCGTATTCCGCAACTATTGGTAAATGGTTCTTCTGGTATTGCCGTAGGTATGGCTACCAATATGATGCCGCACAATTTAAGTGAGGTTATTGATGGTTGTGTTGCATACGTAGATAACCGTGACATTACAGTAGAAGAATTAATCACCTATGTTAAAGCCCCAGATTTCCCTACCGGTGGTGTGATTTTTGGAATGGAAGGTGTTAAGCAAGGATTACTTACCGGACGTGGTAGAGTAGTCGTGCGAGGCAAATGCCAGGTAGATACCAAACAAAGTGGTCGTGAGCAAATCGTCATTACAGAAGTTCCTTATCAAGTAAACCGTGATAATTTAACGGACCGTATTGGTCAACTCGTTAACGATAAAACCATCGAAGGTATTTCTAACGTTAACAATGAAAGTAACAAGCGTGAAGGAACACGTATTGTTCTTGATTTAAAGCGTGATGCAGTAGCACAGGTTGTTATCAATCAACTTTATAAATTTACCGAACTACAAACAAGTTACGGTATCAATAACGTTGCCTTAACAAAGGGCAAACCTAAAATCATGAACCTCCGCGATTTAATTGTAGAGTTCATTGAGTTTAGAATGGATGTGGTGATTCGCCGCGCTAAATTTGAACTTAAAAAAGCAGAAGAGCGCGCGCATATTTTAGAAGGCTATTTAAAAGCGCTAGATCATTTAGATGAAGTGATTGCACTTATTAGAGCTAGCCGCACACCCGATGAAGCAAAAGATACTTTAATTGCGCGTAGTAAAGAAGAACGCTGGATGCTCAAACAAGAAATGTTTGATGATGAAACCAGGGAGTTATACAAACAAGAAAACGGTTTATCTGAAGCGCAAGCAAAAGCAATATTAGAACTTCGTTTACAACGTTTAACCGGCATGGAACGTGATAAAATCATTGAAGAATTCAATGGTTTAATTAACACCATCAAAGATCTTAAAGCACTACTTGGTTCCGAAGATTTACGTTTTGCACTTATCAGAACTGAATTACTAGAAGTAAAAGAAAAGTTTGGTGACGCGCGTAAAAGTGAAATACAATACCTCGCAGATGAAATGCGCATCGAAGATTTAATTGAAGATGAAGACGTCGTTATCACTATTTCTCATTTAGGTTATATCAAGCGTACCTCTGCAACCGAGTACCGTCAACAAAGACGTGGTGGTAGGGGTGCTGTAGGTTCCAAAACAAGAGAGGAAGATTATGTCGAGCATTTATTTGTGGCGTCTACACATGACACTATGATGTTCTTTACCGAAAAGGGTAGATGTTTCTGGCTTCGTGTATATGAAATTCCTGAAGGTGAAAAACAATCTAAAGGCAGAGCGATACAAAATTTAATTCAAATTCCGCCAGACGATAAAGTAAAAGCGATTATTGAGGTTAAAAAATTAGCGGATAAAGATTTTGTACAAAATCACTACATCATTTTGTGTACCAAAAAAGGTATCATCAAAAAAACTTCGCTTGAAGATTTTAGCAGACCAAGAGCAAATGGCGTAAATGCTATTACCATTAATGAAGGCGATGAATTACTAGAAGCACGCATGACAGATGGTGCATCTGAAATTATGTTGGCTTTAAAATCTGGTCGTGCTATTCGTTTCGAAGAAGTTAAAGTGCGTGCAACAGGACGTGGCGCCATCGGTGTAACCGGTATTGAGGTAGACGATGAAAAAGACGAAGTAGTAGGTATGATTTGTGTGAACAAAGAAGATGCTACCCGTACTATATTAGTGGTAAGTGAAAAAGGCTACGGTAAGCGTACCCCAATTGATGAATACCGTATTACCAATAGAGGCGGTAAGGGAGTGAAAACCATTAACGTTACCGATAAAACGGGAAGCCTTGTAGGTATCTTATATGTTACTGAAAAAGAAGATTTGATCATTACTTGTAAATCGGGTGTAACTATTCGTACTGGCATCCAAGATATTAGAGAGGCGGGAAGAGCAACGCAAGGTGTTAAACTCATCAGAATTGATGAGGGTGATGAAATTGCTGCTATTTCTCAAATCGAAGAGTCTGATGAAGACATCGTTGTTGAAGGCGTTGAAGCAATTGAAGGTGCAGAAACTACTACACCGGATACTGATACACAAGCGAATTCTTCTGATGATGCCGCTTCAGATGTACAAGGTGAATCTGATAATACAATTACTAATTAATTCATTTATTATTTAATAAAACTCCAGTTATGAAGAAGATTTTATTAGTGCTTTTATTTGCTGCTATTGCGCAAATATCAATAGCGCAAGACTTTAAAAAGGTTAAAATTGCTGTTGGTATTTTAAAATGGGAAGATGCTAAAACCGAGATTGATAAACTTGCCAACGATCCTAAAGCAAAAGACAAAGCTGAATTCTATTATTACCAGGCACGTATCTATGCTGCGCTTTTTAAAGATGCTGCCTTACGTGCAAAATATCCAAATGCAGGTGATGTTGCTGCGGTTGCGCTAGAAAAATATGCTTCCTTAGATGCAGGTTTTGCTAAAATTAAAGAGTTGGGTGGGGTAGAGCCATACTTTGATTTATATGGTACTTATTTTCAAGCGGGTGTAAATGTTTTTAACGAAAAATCTTGGGTACCTGCTGCCGAAAATTTTTTAAAAGCCATTAAATACATCGACATTATTATACAAAATAAATGGGCTGCCTCTTCTACTATTACAATGGACACCACAGCGCTCTTATATACCGGATATGCATTTCAGAATGCCAATCAAATGGATAAAGCTGCTATCTATTATGGACGTCTTGCTGATAATAAAGTAAATGAGGCCATCTATTTAGATTTATACCGTTTTCTAGTTCAGCACTACACTAAAACAAACAATGAAGCATCATTTTTCAAATACCTTCGTTTAGGGAAAGAAATTTATCCTAAAGAAGTGTGGGACGATTATGAAATAGATTTTATTGATACCAATTATGATTTAGCTAAAAAAACATCTTTGTATGAAACAGAAGATGCAGCGGGCAAATTAAGCGAACAAAAGTATTTACAGTTTGGTGATTTGTTTGTGAGTGTTAAAAACAAAGAGAAAGATCTAGACAGTGCAACGCAAATTAAATATACGCTTAAAGCGGCTGATGCATTTAAAAAGGCTTACCAAATAAACAATGCAAATGCTGCGGCTATCTTTAACGTAGGTGTTATTTATTACAATATTTTTGGGGAGTACGACGATCAAGTGAGTACTAATATTAGAACCCTACGCGCAATGAGTACTGCAAACGAGGAAGAGTTTGCTGCTAAAAAAGCGGCTGCTAAAACACCACAAGCTAAAGCCGCTGTTAATAAAGCAGCAGCAGATAAGCTAGCTGCTGCACAAGCTTCTTTAAAACAGATGAATGCAACAATCGATGTTGATCTTCAAAAAAATATTGATTTATCTATTGATGCACTTGAAAAAGCTTACATCGCATTAAAAGACAAGACAGATCGTTCAAAAAGAGATAATAACTTATTAAATAATTGTGTTCGTTACCTTGCTAATTTATATGAGGTTAAAAGAAATAAATTTAGAGGTAAGGATCCACAAAAATTTGATATGTACGAGGCTAAATACAAAGAGTTTGAAGCCCTACAAAATTCGTTTGGCAACTAAATTTATTTTTAGCTAAACGGTAAAAACTTTTCTTGTTGAATGGATTGTAAAATAGGGGCCCTTGGGTTTAATTTTTCACCATTCAACACCTTTTCATAGAGGCGCACATATGACGCCGACATATGAATATGTGTAAAGTTATCCATCACATATTCGTGACAAGTTTTTCTACTGTAATTATTTATATGACCAACAGCATCAGCTAACCCTGATGCTGTTGTTGTTAAATACCCAACCTCGGGTATAATAATTTCAGGTAAAGAACCATAGGGGGTTCCAAATACCGGACAGCCAAAATATAAACTTTCAATAAGTGCTAGTCCAAAAGGCTCATGCCAGCGTACCGGAAAAATAAGTCCTTTCGAATATTTAATGATTTCATTTTTTTCTGATCCACCTTGCATACCATCAAATCTCACATGGGTATCAAAACTTAAACGAATACCCTGGTTGAAATTAAAACGCACACCACCAACAACCCTTAATTTTTGATGGGCTAGTTTGGTTATTTGAATCGCTCCCTTAACGTTTTTTACCCGCCAGGCAGCGTCACCTAAAAAGTGAAAATAGTTTTTGAGCGCATCATTATTTAAGATAGGTGTCCCATAATCCATGGGGTCAATACCATTGTGAACATAACTATCTGATCCAAAACGTGTTGCATGATTTTTAGATACAAACACTGTATTCTGATCTAATTCCATGGCATGGTTCAAATTTCCATGCATGGTTTGGATATAAGGGATATTAGGAATTTCGTTCACATGGTGGTTTAAATGTACCACATCAATGCCATCAGGTATTAATGTATTAAATGGAACTGATTCGTTGTAGGTATACACATTTGCAAACTCACAACTTGATCCTGGCGCCACTAAGTATGAAACCTGATGACCATCCTGAACGAGTGCTTTCCCTAGCCACCAAATAACTCTTTCGGTACCGCCGTATTTATGAACCGGGATAGAAGTGTTGTTGACAATCAAAATATGCATGCACAATATTAAGGCATTTCATTTGGTGGCCGTAGACTAGTAACTATGATTGTTTTAATTGCTTATTTAACATAATATTAATTATAGGATATATAAATAGGTCTAAATTGGCTTAAAATTGCCAATATTGATGCATCATTGGCTCATCTACTTT
This sequence comes from Sediminibacterium sp., assembly GCA_049418605.1. GTDB lineage: Bacteria > Bacteroidota > Bacteroidia > Chitinophagales > Chitinophagaceae > Sediminibacterium. Next base: position 5,638 of record JBMSJE010000042.1, read on the forward strand.
GGGTCTATATGAGTTATATTTGATACTCATTATACCCTAACATAATTTAACTCCATGTTACAACGACGCAAATTTTTAGAACTCAGTTCCCTTGGATTATCTGCTCTAACATTTTCTGGGTTTACAAGTAAGCCCAATCATCCGGTTGGTAAAAAGCCCATTGTAATTTCTACTTGGGCCGAAGGTTTACATGCGAATAAAGCCGCTTGGGCGGTATTAAAAAATGGTGGTCGTGCTATCGATGCTGTTGAGCAAGGTGTTATGGTAACCGAAAATAGTCAAAACTGTTGTGTGGGACTCGGTGCTAATCCAGACAGAGATGGTTATGTTACACTCGATGCCAGTATCATGGATGAATTTTCAAATTGTGGCTCTGTGGCATTTTTGGAGCGAATCAAGCATCCTATATCTGTGGCAAGGCGTGTCATGGAAAAAACGCCCCATGTAATGCTCGTTGGATCAGGCGCGCAACAATTTGCTGTTTCCGAGGGATTTCCATTGGAGTCTGAAAAATTATCTCCCGACGCAGAACGTTCGTATAAAAAATGGCTTGAAAAAAGTGAATACAAACCAGTAATTAATATTGAAAACTCGGGTAACAATTTAAAATCTCAATTGGCATTTGCGCCAAAAAAATTAGATGATGGTAACTGGAACCATGACACCATTGGTATGGTAGCATTAGATGCCAATGGTAATTTAAGTGGCAGTTGTACGACATCTGGCCAGGGTTTCAAAATGCGTGGACGCCTTGGTGATTCTCCAATTATTGGTGCAGGTTTATTTGTAGACAATGAAGTTGGCGCCGCCACTGCAACGGGTCAGGGTGAAGATGTGATTCGTATTTGTGGCTCACATTTAGTGGTTGAACTGATGCGTATGGGAAATACGCCAGAAGAAGCTTGTAAAAAAGCGGTGGAGCGAATTATAAAAATTAAAGGAGATAAAGCGCGTGATATCCAGGTGGGATTTATTGCAATTAATAAGCGTGGAGAATATGGTGGATATTGTATTCAAAAAGGTTTCAACTTTGCAGTTTGTACCGGAGATGATGCTAATGTTTTAGTGGACGGTAAACATATTCTTTAATTTTAGGCCTACAAATTTTATATACATGCTTGAAGTAGCTGTTTTTAATATTGAATCTGCAATACAGGCTGAGGCCGCTGGTGCCAATCGTTTAGAACTATGTGAAAATCCAAATGAGGGGGGTACTACCCCATCTTATGGAACATTAAGCGTGGTGTCTTCTATTATTTCAATTCCTGTTTTCCCAATCATAAGGCCACGTGGTGGTGATTTTTTATACAGCCGCTCCGAGTTTGACGTCATGAAAAATGATATACGCTTGTGTAAAGAACTTGGTTTTGGGGGTGTTGTTATTGGTTTATTATTACCTGATGGCAGTATTGATAAGGAGCGTACCAAAGAGTTAGTTCAACTTGCCGCACCATTAGAGGTAACTTTTCATAGAGCCTTTGACAGGTGTAATGATCCTATAAAAGGCTTACATGACATTATTGAAACGGGTTGTAAAAGAATTTTAACCAGTGGTCAAGTGCCAAGCGCACCTGATGCACTAGATTTATTACAAACACTTGTAAAAGAAGCAGGTGACAACATTATCATTATGCCAGGTAGTGGCGTTAGAGGTAATAATATTGCGACGATTAAATCGGTTACAAAAGCAAAAGAATTTCATTCGTCGGCAAGAAAAGTAGTGCCCACTAATATGGAATTTACAAAAGAATCGATGCAAGAAAATTTACAAAACATGCTAGTAGATGCAGCAGATATTAAAACCATGCTTACTGCCATTGCATAAATAAACACGAACAATTAATACAGCATTCTAACCTTGATGGTTTCTTTTACTTCTTTTAAAAGTTCCAATGCACGTTTAGATAATTTAGTATCTACGTCTAACACTACGTATCCAATTTCTTCATTGGTTTTTAAATATTGACCCACAATATTAATGTTGTTTTTAGAAAGTGCTGTGTTGATAGCACTTAATACACCCGGTACATTGTTGTGCATATGTAATATACGGTGCGCACCCTCAACTGGTGGTAACGCAATCGATGGAACAGAGTGGGAACCATTGGTGATGCCTCGTTCAAGGTATTGAAACAATTTAATGCTTACGTCTTCGCCAATATTTTGTTGTGCTTCCTCTGTGGAACCGCCAATATGTGGTGTTAAAATAACGTTTGGTAAACCTTGTAATGGTGTGGTAAATGCATCTCCATTTTTTTCTGGTTCTACTGGAAATACATCGATGCCTGCACCGCCAATAAGTCCGTCTTTAATAGCTTCTGCTAATGCTTTAAGGTCTACTACTTCTCCCCTTGCATAGTTTAACAATAACGCTCCTTTTTTAAAATATTTGAGGTTTGTTTTATTGATTAAATTTTTTGTTTGCGGTGTTTCAGGAACGTGTAATGATACAATATCAGAAGCACCCAATAATTCTTTTAGATTTTTTGCAGGTACTGCGTTGCCTAATGGGAGTTTTGTTTCTGTGTCATGAAACATCACTTTCATTCCTATGGCTTCGGCTAAAACACTTACTTGTGATCCAATATTTCCATAACCGACAAGTCCAATAGTTTTGCCTCGTAGTTCAAAACTTCCCTTCGCTTCTTTCATCCAAATACCTTTATGCGCAGCGATGTTTTTATCTGATATTCTTCGAATCAGCATTGCAGAAATTCCAATCACTAGTTCGGCAACACTTCTTGTATTACTATATGGTGCGTTAAAAACAACTACACCTTTTTTGGAAGCCGCTTTAATATCAACTTGATTGACACCAATACAAAAACATCCAATGGCTTGTAACTTTTTTGCTGCTGCTAAAACCTTTGGGGTAATTTGTGTTTTTGAACGAATACCAATTAAATGAACGTCTTTAATTTCTTTTATCAATGCATCTTCACTTAATGCGCCAGCTATTTTTTTAACATTGGCGTATCCATTTTGCTTAAATTGATTGACAGCTTTTTCACTAATATTTTCAAGAAATAAAATATTGATTTTCTCTTTTGGGAAACTGGTTAATGCTTGCTTGCTCATGATGGCAAATTTAAGCAATTGTGTGTAGAAAGTTTGGGTTGCGCAACAGTTATTCACGTTTGCGTCCCGAATGCTTTAAAGTAATATTTTAGCATTCCTAGAAAACTAACATATGGTTGCTAAATATTTATACGCGTTTTGCTTCTTCTTTATATTAATTGCTTGCGGTGCCAAGCCTAAGCCTACCCCGTCAAAGCCATATATATTTTCGGTGATGGATCCTGCCACAAAAGAATTATATGCTGGCAAAATAAGAGAGGCTTACCAAAACATACTGGGCAAAAGAGGATTTAGTGGATCTATATTAGTGGCTAAAAATGGCGAAATTTTATTTGAAGATTATCAAGGATTGTATGACGTAAAGTCTAAATCTTCAATCACCCCTACTACCCCTTTTCATATCGCTTCTACCTCTAAAACCTTTACTGCCATGGCTATTTTAAAGTTATGGGAGGAAGGGAAAATTGATCTAGAAAAAACAGTGGACAATTATTTGCCCGGATTCCCATACGCAGATATTACCGTTCGAATGCTCCTCAACCACCGTAGTGGCTTAAATAATTACGCCTACTTTATGGTGGATAAAACGGTGCAGAGCTATAAGGTTAAAGGGAAAAAAGGTAGATGGATTAAAAAATACCGTACCATCAAATTGCCAGTTATTATAAAGCCGGGTCTGGTTAACAATCAGGATATGCTCGATTTTATGATCAAATACAAACCTGCGGTTATTTTTGGAGCCAATAGGGCATTTAGTTATTCCAACACTAATTATGCACTACTTGCCCTCATTATCGAAAAATTATCAGGGAAAGACTATCCTACTTATGTAAAAGACAACATATTTACGCCCTTAGGTATGGAGCATAGTTATGTGTTTGCACAAAAAGACATAGATCGTTACCAACCGTCCTATTATCCCAACAATCGTCCTTATTTACTTGAAAAATTTGACTGTATATATGGTGATAAAAATATATATAGTACTGTTCGTGACCTCTTATTGTGGGATAAAGCCTTGTATCAGGGTAGTTACATTAGTCAAACAACCTTGGAATTGGCTTTTTTGCCCAATAGCAATGATCGGCCTTCGATACATAATTATGGTTTAGGATGGCGTATGCTGAACCAACCTGATCAAAAAATTATCTACCACAATGGTTGGTGGCACGGTAATAATTCAGTGTTTAGCCGTTTTATCAAGGATACTGCCACTATTATCGTATTAGGAAATAGGTTTAACCGTAATATATACAAAGCCAAGAACATAGCTGCTTCCTTTTTGGCTGGTTCCGATACAACCTCCGTTGCCGAATAGTTATGTATTTGAACCAAAAACTTGTACAAACAGGGGCAAAATTGGGTGATTTTTAGCCAATTACCCTTATTTTTGCAGACTTTTAAAATCTAATTTTTTACTAGATCCAATCGATTATGAACAACATGTTGTTTTATGCCGTTCCGGCGATGGGACTTATAGGTCTCCTTTACACACTCGTTAAATTCTTATGGGTATCTAAGCAAGATGCTGGTAACCCAAGAATGAAAGAAATTAGTGACTACATTGCTGAAGGTGCTATGGCATTTTTAAAAGCAGAATGGAAAATCCTAGCTTATTTTGTTGTGATTGTAGCCTTATTATTAGGCTTCATGGCAAACTCTAACGAGTCTAGCCATTGGAGTATTGCTATCTCATTTATAATTGGTGCAGTGTTTAGTGCAACAGCTGGTTACATTGGTATGAAGGTTGCCACTAAGGCAAACGTTCGTACAGCAGAAGCTGCTAAAACAAGTTTATCACGTGCACTAAAAGTATCTTTTACAGGTGGATCTGTAATGGGTATGGGTGTTTCTGGTTTAGCTGTATTAGGTTTAGGTGGTTTGTTTTTAATTTTAAAACATTACTTCTCACCAGAAGGTGATGCAGAAGGCATGTTACGTACAATAGAAATTTTAACTGGATTTTCTTTAGGTGCTGAATCTATCGCTTTATTTGCGCGTGTTGGTGGTGGTATTTATACCAAAGCTGCTGACGTTGGAGCAGATTTAGTGGGTAAAGTAGAAGCTGGTATTCCTGAAGATGATCCGCGTAATCCTGCAACTATTGCAGATAACGTAGGTGACAACGTAGGTGACGTTGCTGGTATGGGTGCCGATTTATTTGGTTCTTATGTTGCAACCGTATTAGCAACAATGGTATTAGGCCAAGAAGTTACAGGTGCTAACAAAGCTCAATTAGTGGATGCTTTTGGTGGCTTATCTCCTATTTTATTACCTATGTTAATTGCTGGTATTGGTATTATTTTATCAATCATTGGAACCTTATTTGTAAGAATTAGTGATAAAGCGGGTTTGAATACTGCTACTGTACAAAATGCACTGAACATGGGTAACTATGGTTCTATGATTTTAACAGCAGTAGTTTGTTATTTCTTAGTAGGAAATGTTTTACCTGAAACCATGTACTTACGTGGTTTAGAATTCACAAGAAATGGTGTTATTGGTGCGATTGGTGTAGGTCTTGTTGTAGGTGTTTTAATGAGTATCATTACTGAATATTACACAGCAATGGGTAAGCGTCCAGTATTAAGTATTATCAAACAATCAAGTACAGGACATGCAACTAATATTATTGGTGGTTTAGCAATTGGCATGGAGTCTACCTTCTTACCAATTTTAGTATTAGCTTCTGGTATCTTTGGTTCATTCTATTGTGCAGGCTTATATGGTGTAGCAATTGCTGCCGCAGGTATGATGGCAACAACTGGTATGCAACTTGCTATTGATGCATTTGGTCCTATCGCAGATAATGCTGGTGGTATCGCTGAAATGAGTGAGTTACCTGCTGAGGTTCGTGAAAAAACAGATATTTTAGATGCGGTTGGTAATACAACAGCTGCTAGTGGTAAAGGTTTTGCCATTGCATCTGCTGCATTAACTTCACTTGCATTATTTGCTGCGTTTGTGGGTGTTGCAATGCCTGACAATCAGCATATCGATATTTACAAAGCAGATGTTTTAGCTGCCTTATTTGTAGGTGGAATGATTCCTTTTATCTTCTCTTCTTTAGCTATTAGAGCGGTGGGTGAAGCAGCTATGAGCATGGTGGAAGAAGTGCGTCGTCAGTTCCGTACCATCCCTGGTATCATGGAAGGTACAGGTAAGCCAGAATACGATAAGTGTGTGGCAATTTCTACTGAGGCATCTCTTAAAAAAATGATGTTACCTGGTGCTATCACTATTGTATCTCCTTTATTAGTTGGATTCTTATTAGGCCCAGAAGCCCTTGGTGGTTTCTTAGCAGGCGCTACTGTAAGTGGCGTGTTGATGGGTATTTTCCAAAACAACGCAGGTGGTGCTTGGGATAATGCAAAAAAATCTTTTGAGAAAGGTGTTGAAATTAATGGGGAGATGTTCTATAAAAAATCTGAACCACATAAGGCATCAGTAACGGGTGATACAGTGGGTGATCCATTTAAAGATACATCTGGACCATCTATGAATATCTTAATTAAACTCATGTCAATTGTATCTCTCGTGATTGCGCCAACGCTTGCTAAAATGCACCCAACATCTGGTTCAACTGTAACTAAAACACAAACAGTAGAAATGTCAATTATTAGCACCGATACTTCTGCTAATGCATTGGATACTGCAAATACTGTTACCATTAGTGCGGATTCTAAAACACTAGTTCAAGCTTTACAAGAAGATGGTTTAGCGCCAAAAGACAATGTAAAAATTGAAGTGAAAAATGGCAATATCTCTGTAAATGGTAAAGCACTTACGCCAGAACAAAACGAAAAATACAAGACTTATTTGCATACTAAAATGGCAAATAAAGAATAAAAGTATACAGCATTCAATTTCAAATCCCTCCTAGTATGGAGGGATTTTTTTTGTAGTATTGTAACTCAAATGTTGCTATGGGAAAATATATAAAACCAACTGAAAAAGAGTTTGAAATACTTTCTGTACTATGGCAGGAAGGTGCGGCAACGGTTAAATTGGTGCACGAAAAATTGGCCTCTAAAACAGGCTATACCACTACATTAAAACTTATGCAAATCATGTTTGAAAAAGGAATCGTAAAAAGAGATACGACGACCAAACAACATATTTATAAAGCAAATTATACCAAGGATCAGGCTAAAGAATATAAAGTAAAACAAATGCTGCTAGAATTATTTGATGCAGATAAAGAAGCACTCATCGCATACTTATCGGAAGCGCCTACCACAAATTCTTAGGACACCAATCGCCATATTTATTACCCAACTGAAATCCTATCAGAATTTCATGCGTGCCTCTACTCACCGTATTTAAAGAGGACGTAACAAAGTCATAAGAATAGCCAATATTAATATTGTTGTTTACATTAAAACCAACCATACCAGCATACCCTTCTTTAAAACGGTAAGAGCCTCCAAACCAAATTAAATCTTGGTACATGAGTTTTGCATTGATGTCCATCCCTACTGGTAATGGACTTATATATCTGATCAGTGCCGATGGCAATAAACTTAAATCATCAGATACTTGTAATCTGTATCCTGCACTTAAAAAAATATGTGGTACCAATTTTCCTTGTGTCAGGTAAACTTTATTGTCTGAAAAAGCGACGTTTTGTGGTATAATTTGTTGTGCAGATAAACCCACAAAATAATTATTTGAATACAACCATAATCCTGCACTAATATCTGGTTTAATATTATTGATAAGACCACTTGCTCCTACCGCAGGATCAATGGTGGTTGTGCCAAAATTTAATTTACTGGTATTTAATGTTAAATTGGTCATACCAGCAGACACGCCAAAAGATAAAGTAGTTTGCTCTGCAATACCTCTATGATAGGCGTAAGTGCCATAAGCTGCAAATCTATTAAGTGGGCCTGTTTGATCGTTTAAAACAGTAAATCCAACACCATGATGTGGTTCTGGTGCCTGATAGTTTTGCCAATAGGCCCTACCTCTTGGATTTTCTCCTGGTGCCGACATGCTGGTTGGATTTCCTGCAGCATAGGCCTGCTTTTTAAGTGGCCCATGAAAAGTTAAATAAGTAGTTACAGGTGCATCTTGTACTCCTTGCCACTGAATGCGATGTGAAGTTTTAACATCCCAATAATTTTCAATGCCAGCAAGTGCGGGGTTGATTAGAAAATTATTTAAAATATACTGTGTATAATACGGACGCTGTTGCGCCATATTAATAAGTGGCAGTAATGCAATAAGGGTTATAAATACAATTTTTTTCATGTTCACTATTTTATAATCGTCACAGATCCTGTTATTATTTTTCGTCCATTTTTAGGATTGA
>JBMSJE010000043.1:0-13994 GCA_049418605.1 Sediminibacterium sp.
GTGGATTAATATTTGTTAATACTGTTCATTATTGTATGGGTTCTTGTAATTTTGCGCTTACAATTGTTAGTTTACTAGCGTGTGTAGGTCATCTAAATGATTGAATATGATTCGAAAAGCATGGTGGAAATGGGTTGCATTTTTGCTTCTTTTTTACACTAGTATTTATGGTTTTATTGTTAAGGTTCCTAAACTAGATGACAGATTAGAGCATTCTATTCGAAACATGTTTTTTCATGTGCCCATGTGGTTTGCCATGATGATCTTACTATTTGTTTCGGTGTGGTATGCGGCAAAATTTTTACGTACAACATCACCCATCGATGACTTTTATTCAAAAGCATTTGCTGCAACAGGAACCTTATATGGTTTTCTAGGATTGTCTACTGGTGCTATTTGGGCCAACTACCAATGGGGTAGTCCATGGAGTGGAGATCCTAAACAAAATGGGGCAGCCATTGCCATGCTTATTTACCTTGCTTATTTTGTATTGCGTGGTAGTATGACCGACGAGGATAAACGTTCACGCATTGCAGCGGTCTATAATATTTTTGCATTTTTTATGCTTTTCCCAACACTTTGGATTTTGCCAAGACTCACAGAATCGCTACATCCTGGCGGTCAGGGAAGTGAAGGTAATCCGGGTATTAATGGAAAAGACATGGATGCAAATATGCGTTCCGTATTTTATCCGGCTGTTATTGGCTGGACCTTGCTAGGTGTGTGGGTGAGTACCTTAAAAATTAGATACGAAATACTTAAAGCGAAATAAATTATGAAAAAATATTTTAAATCTTTCTTACTTGTTCTATTTGCAATTGTTTGTTGTATTGGAGCAAAGGCTCAAGATGTTGCTGCAAACACAAACACAGATGTGATGCGCAGTAATGGAAAAATATTTGTTGTAATGGCTGTTGTTGCAACCATTGTAACTGGTCTTTTTGTGTATGTATATTCTATTGACAAAAAAATATCAAAATTAGAGAACAAATAAAACGATTGTTATGTCTGCTAATACGCCGTATAGTTTTTTTAAAAGTGTAGAAAAAAGTTTTGACAAAGCATCTAAATTTACCAATTGGGAAAATGGATTGCTCGAACAAATTAAAGCTTGTAATAGTGTTTACAGTATGCGTTTTCCAGTAAAAATGGACGATGGGCGCATCGAAGTAATTGAAGCTTATCGTGTACAGCACTCGCAGCATAAATCTCCTTGTAAAGGGGGCATTCGTTTCAGTCAAGAAGTAAACCAAGATGAAGTAATGGCACTTGCGTCACTCATGACCTACAAATGTGCCATTGTAAACGTTCCGTTTGGAGGTGGTAAGGGTGGAATTAAAATTAATCCGCGTGAACACTCTGCCTATGAGTTGGAAAAAATTACGCGTAGATACACTGCCGAGCTTGTAAAAAAGAATTTTATTGGTCCAGGTATTGATGTTCCCGCACCTGATTACGGAACCGGCGAACGTGAAATGGCATGGATTGTTGATACCTATGCATCATTAAAACCTGGCGAAATTGACGCAGCGGGTTGTGTAACGGGTAAGCCTATTACACAAGGTGGGGTAAGGGGTAGAAAAGAGGCCACTGGCCTTGGTGTTTTCTTTGGTATCCGTGAAGTTTGTAACATGCAAGACGAAATGGAAAAGCGTGGACTAACGGTTGGCGTAGCAGGAAAAACTGTTGTGGTGCAAGGTTTGGGAAATGTGGGTTACCATAGTGCAAAATTTTTCAGAGAACATGGTTCTAAAGTAATTGCGATTGCAGAATTTGAAGGTGCTATTTTTAATGCTGATGGTCTTAACGAAGAAGATGTTTTTCAGCACCGTAAAAAAACAGGATCCATTTTAAATTTTCCAGGCGCTACCAATATTGCTAAAAGCACAGATGCATTAGAACTCGCATGCGATATTTTAATTCCTGCTGCACTAGAAAATGTAATCAATGGCGAAAATGCACCACGTGTGCAAGCTAAAATTATTGGTGAAGCAGCAAACGGTCCATTAACACCGGAAGCAGATGAAATTTTTGCAGCGAAAGGGACACTTGTTGTACCTGATATGTATTTGAATGCAGGTGGTGTAACGGTTTCCTATTTTGAGTGGCTTAAAAATTTAAGTCATGTGCGTTATGGCCGAATGGAAAAAAGATTTACAGAAAATTTAAATACCCATATTCTTTCTCAAATAGAAGAATTGACGGGCAAATCTGTTTCTGCTACTGAACGTAGTTTTATCATGCATGGTCCGGAAGAAGTGGATTTGGTGCATAGCGGATTGGAAGAAACCATGATTACTGCAACCCGCGAAATCATGCAAATTTGGAAAGACAATCCTTCTATTCCTGACATGCGCACAGCAGCCTATGTTTGCGCTATCAATAAGGTAGGAACGTCTTACGCAGAGCTTGGTATTTTCCCTTAGTCGTTTGTAAAACTCGGAAGTGTTGTCATTAAAACTGGTTGCGAATTTCTTATGTCAAAACCAAAAGTATCATTTCCGTTTGTTATTACAATGTATTGCGTTTCTAATTTGGTGTTATAATGTAATACTTGCCTAAGCACAGTTTCGCTAAGCGGGACATTCATTTCTTTACATTCAACAATTAACCAAGGTTTGGTGTCTTTGTAAACAAGGATATCAAACCTTTTTTTTGTTTCGCCCCATTTGATTTCTTTTTCTATGGCAATGAGTGAAGCAGGTACTTGGTGCTTTTGAACGAGTACTTGTAAAAAGTTTTGACGCACCCATTCTTCGGGGGTTAGTCGTACCCATATTTTTCGAAAAGGGTCAAATATTTGCTCTTTTTGATCCAAGCTTTTAATTTGATGCGCATATGTTGGATACTCTACTTGAATCATAAGAATTGAATTATCATAGCTTTTTTGTAATTTAGCCAATTAACTTTTTTCAAATATACCCACACTGGGTTAAAATGCCAACCAATGAAAACGAAAGAAGAAATTGTAAATAACTGGCTTCCAAGGTATACCGGGGAGCAACTTCAAAATTTTGGAAAGTATATTTTGCTCACCAATTTTAGCAATTATGTAAACTTGTTCGCCTCTTGGAATGGTGTGGAAGTGGTTGGAAAAGACCGACCCATGCAGTGTGCAACAGCGAATGGTATAACCATCATTAACTTTGGTATGGGTAGTCCGGGTGCTGCCACAGTGATGGATTTGTTAACGGCCATTGAGCCAGAAGCGGTGTTATTTTTAGGAAAATGCGGTGGGCTTAAAAAACGAAATAATTTAGGCGATTTAATTTTACCTATTGCTGCTATAAGAGGGGAAGGTACCTCTAATGATTATTTCCCGCCAGAAGTGCCAGCCATGCCAGCCTTTGCCTTGCAAAAAGCAATTTCTACCACCATTAGAGATTACAATGTAGACTATTGGACAGGCACCGTGTATACAACCAACAGAAGGGTATGGGAGCATGACGAGGTGTTTAAGGATTATTTGACACGTGTTCGCGCCTATGCAATTGATATGGAAACAGCTACTATTTTTACGGTTGGTTTTTACAATAAAATTCCTACCGGTGCATTATTATTGGTGAGTGATCAACCCATGGTTCCAGAAGGTGTAAAAACAGAAGCGAGTGATATAAAAGTAACAAGTGCTTTTGTAGAAAATCATTTAAAAATTGGCATCGATTCTTTAAAGCAATTAATTAATAAAGGTCAAACAGTTAGGCACTTACGATTTTAATCTTTCCATAAAAAAGGAAATAAAATAAGCGCTAGGGCTACTACTAAAATATCTAGTCCAGCTAGCATTGCGACCATTTGTATAAAGCCTCCTTGTATTACAGTCGAAAAACCGGTTGCTGATATTTTCATTAGTAGTAAGAGCTGTGGAATAATGAGTGGAAAGCCCATGATAGCCATCATTGCAGCGTTTTGTTGTGCTTTTGCTGCGATGGCAGCTAAAAAAGTAAATACCAAACTAATACTCATCCCACCTAGGCAAACAATGCCTGTAAATAAAAGGGGGTGGGTAAGTGGATTTCCTAATAATAGCGTAAAAATTGCAAGGCTTAATAAGCTCATACCAAGCATGAGTATCAGGTTAAAAATAAGTTTAGCGAGCACAAAATTTTGAGGACTAGTAATGGAGTAAAAGTATAACATACGTCCACTTCCTTCTTGTAAAAAACTTTTAGCGACAGCATTTACGCAAACAAACAATTGTATGACCCAAAATAGTCCATTCCATACCTGATCATCAGGTTGTCCCATCGACAAATACACCACAAAGATGGTTGTTACCACATAAAGCACAATGCCATACAAAGTATACTGCTGTCTTAGCTCAAGCAGGAAATCTTTTTGTAATAAAGCAAGTATGGCGTTTTTATTTTTCATGCATGCATTTTCTACAACGAGGTTCGTAGGTATCTTTTTCACCAAGTAATACCTGGCTTTCGTTAGCGCTTTTTCTAAATGACACGTGTGCTATATTTCCACATTTCATACATATCGCATGAAGCTTTGTAATATATTCTGCAACGGCTAATAAATTAGGCATTTCACCAAAGGGTTTGCCTAAATAGTCCATATCGAGGCCAGCAACAATTACCCTGATTCCTCTTGCGGCCAAGGTTTCGCAAACCATGGTAATTTCTGCATCAAAAAACTGTGCTTCATCAATGCCTATAACATCTACATCACCTGCTAGTAATAAAATTGATTGCGCATGGTCTACCGGTATAGAAGGGATGCTATTGGCGTCATGGCTTACCACATCTGTTTCATTGTATCTTGTATCCATTGCTGGTTTATAGATTTCAATATTAAGATTGGCGATTTTTGCACGCTTTAGCCTTCTAATCAGTTCTTCGGTTTTGCCACTAAACATACTGCCGCAAATCACCTCAATCCAGCCTCTTTTGTCGCCTGCTATGTTAGGTTCTATAAACATGTATCAAATAAATTTGTAGATTAGACGTTAAATAGGAGCGGATACCAGTCCCATTTAAGACCCCAAATGTATTACATAGAATGGAAAGAGTTGGTACGTTAATTCATAAACTAAAAGATCTTTTTGATCAGGGCGCTGGTAGCGAACAGCTTATGGCCACTGCTCAAATGCTTTTATCCGAGCTTGAAACGGCTAATCCTCCAACAATAATGCCCGAAAAGCCCAGTAAAATGGGTGTTTCTGTGGTAATGCCTAGGGGTTCCAGCAATCAAAAGCCTGAACAACTTATTCAGGCCAAACTACCCCTTGATATTCCAGACGATGCTTCACCCGTTACGCCACTAGATATGCAGGCCGGGGCTCCAATCGAAATTCCAGTTATACTTAATCATCATGAACCCATTGATTTTGTACCTACATCAAAAGGGCCCGCTATTTCAGAAATGAATAGTGGTTGGTTGTTTGATGCTTCTAACGAGATTCCAACCCTAGCGCTTCAGCCAAAGAAAAATGAATTTGCAGAAATCAATCAATTAATGGAGTCGATTCATTCGATGCCGGTGCTAAACGAAAAACTCCGCGCTAATCAAGTTGAAATTGGAACCCTACTCAACAATGAGCCCATTAAAGAGTTAAAAAAAGGTATTGGGATCAATGATCGATTCTTATTTGTGCAAGAACTATTTAGAGGGGATGAAATTATGTATGAACGAAGTATAAAAACGATTGATGGTTTCGCCATTTATCCAGAGGCGCAATTTTGGATACAACGTGAATTAAAATTAAAAAATGGTTGGAACGAAGATAGTGCTACTGTCAAGCATTTTGATCAACTTGTCAAAAGACGCTTTTCCTGAATGTAGTTAATGATTTTTGTTGTAGCGCCTTTGTGGTCATGTACAAAATTTCCAGCAATTTGTCCTATTTTATTTCTACTTTCTTCGTTGCTAAATAACTTTTTTGCAACCAATTCAAAATCTAATGCATTTTCAATGCTTACCGCACCGCCAACTTCTACAAGTCCTACCGCCTCAATATATTTATCATAGACTGGACCAAATAAAATAGGTTTATAATACACGGCTGCCTCTAAACAGTTGTGAATGCCATCTGCTCCAAATCCGCCGCCAATATAGCTTACAGTAGCGTAATGGTATAGTTTACTAAGCATACCTACATTGTCAATGATAAGTGTGTTAAACTTTTGCGGCGCAACATTTGATTCATGTAACTGATGTACATAATCAGAATACAGCACTGCATTTTTATACAAGGTTAAGCAGTTTTGAAGTCTTTGATGGGTGATATCGTGTGGCGCAATAATAAATTTAATATCCGGATTTACTTTTTCAAAATGGGCAATGGTTTCATCATCTTGAAACCAAGTGCTTCCTGCTACAAGCACTAGACTATTATTGCAAAAATGTGCGATTGGATCGATGGGTAAAAAGGCGTTGGCAATTTCAATGACTCTATCATATCTAGTATCACCGCCAATGAATACTTTATCATGAATGCCAATAGAATGGAGTAAAGATTCTGAGCGTTGGTCTTGCACAAAAAAGGCACTGAAGCATTGTAGTAGTTTTTTATAAAATCCACCATACCATTTAAAAAACAATTGGTCTTTTCTAAAAATACCTGCAATTAAAATGGTAGGTATTTGTCGTTTTTTTAACCCTGTAAGATAGTAATGCCAAAATTCATACTTTACAAAAATGGCAATAGATGGGTTTACGATTTTTAAAAATTGTTCCGCATTGCCCGCGCTATCCATGGGCAAGTAAAAAATAAAATCTGCCCCACTATAATGTTTATGTACTTCATACCCAGAGGGCGAAAAAAACGTAAGTAGGATAAGGTAATTTGGATAATGCTTTTGAAGCCCTTCTAAGACTGGGCGCCCTTGTTCAAATTCACCAAGTGATGCACAATGCATCCAAATAACCCGTTTTGTGTTGGAGGCTAAGGCAGCTTCTATATCCATTAAAATATCTTTTCTACCCCTGTGCCACTGTTTTGCTTTTGGATTGAAAAATCCAAGTATCCATGCGGCTATTGAATAGAGTCCAATGAATATGCGGTATAGAAAAAGCAAATTAGGATGTTTTATACTGCAAATAAACAAATTAAAGCCCATTTACCCATTTTATATAATAGAATAAGGTTCGCTATAAAGCATCAAACAAAGGCTTTTTTGCAGTAATTTTGGCCTATAAATACTGGCACATGAGACCCATTCAGATGGTGGATACCAAAACCCAATATCTTCAAATTAAGGACGATGTAGATGCTGCCATTCATGCAGTGCTTGATAGCGCAGCCTATATCAATGGCAAGGCCGTTCAAGATTTTGCAGCGTCCCTTTCAAGTTATCTGGGGGTGAAGCATGTAATTCCATGCGCTAATGGTACCGATGCTTTACAAATTGCCATGATGGCCATTGGACTTGAACCAGGAGACGAAGTAATTACACCTTCTTTTACTTATATCGCTACCACCGAAGTGGTGGCGCTCCTCAGGTTAAAACCTGTTTTTGTAGAAGTAGATCCTATTACTTTTTGTATGGATCCGGCTGCATTAGAAAAAGCGATTACACCAAAAACAAAAGCCATTGTTCCGGTGCATTTGTATGGTCAGGCAGCGCCCATGGAAGAGATTTTACATGTTGCAAAAAAGCACAACTTATATGTAATAGAAGACAATGCCCAGGCCATTGGTTGCTCCTATACATTTAAGGATGGTACCGTTAAAAAAACGGGAACCATGGGACATATTGGGGCTACTTCTTTTTATCCGAGTAAAAACTTAGGCGCTTTTGGAGATGGGGGTGCACTCTTTACAAATGATGACGCACTTGCGCATACTTTAAAAAAGATAGCCAACCACGGTCAAGAAAAAAGATACTACCATGATATTGTTGGTTGTAATTCTAGACTTGATAGTATACAAGCGGCTATTTTAAATATTAAATTAAAACATTTAGACCGCTACAACCAAGCAAGGGCAAATGTTGCCACATTTTACAACCAAGCTTTTGAAAATTGTGCGGTAATCACTACGCCTAAAACGGCGGCGTATAGTACGCATGTGTTTCATCAGTATACTATTTTATTGGATGGCGATAGAGATGGATTGATTGCGTATTTATCTGAAAAGGGTATTCCTTCTATGATTTATTACCCGGTTCCAGGACACCAACAAAAAATGTTTGCATCCTTTAATTTGCCGGACACCTTATTACCAATCACCGATGATTTAACAAAGCGCGTGCTCTCGTTGCCTGTTCATACCGAAATGGATATGGAGCAGTTGACTTATATTACAGAAGCCGTTTTAAATTTTATAAATAAATAATTTATGAAGATTGCAGTTGTTGGCACTGGATATGTTGGACTGGTAACAGGTACTTGTTTTGCTGAAACAGGCAACAAAGTAACCTGTGTAGATATTGATGCTTCAAAAGTAGCACGTTTATCTGGTGGAGAAATTACCATTTACGAGCCGGGTCTAGAAAAACTTTTTTTGCGTAATCTTCAGGAAGGTCGATTACAGTTTACAACCAATTTAAAAGAAGGGATAGAAGGGGCTAGTATTATTTTTTTAGCACTTCCTACACCTCCGGGTGCCGACGGTCACGCCGATTTGCAATACATTTTAAAAGTAGCAGACGATTTAGGTTTTCTGCTCAATAGTTATACCGTAATTGTAGATAAGAGTACCGTACCTGTTGGTACAGCCGCTAAAGTACATGCTGCTATTGCAAAAAATTATAGTGGCGAATTTGATGTGGTAAGCAATCCGGAATTTTTACGAGAGGGCGTTGCGGTAGATGATTTTATGAAACCAGACCGTGTTGTTATTGGTACTAGTTCTGATCGTGCAAAAAAAATAATGGGTGATTTATTTGCGCCCTTCGTGCGTCAGGGCAATCCGGTTATTTACATGGATGAAGCCAGTGCCGAACTAACAAAATATGCCGCTAATTCTTTTTTGGCGACTAAAATTTCTTTCATGAATGAAATTGCACAGCTCTGCGAAAGGATGGGAGCCGATGTGGATATGGTGAGAAGGGGTATTGGTTCTGATGATAGAATCGGAAAAAGATTTTTATTTTCTGGGATTGGATACGGGGGTAGTTGTTTTCCAAAAGATGTGCAGGCTTTAATTAAATCTGCGGCTTCGCATGATTATGATTTTAAAATATTGAACGCTGTTGAGCGCGTCAACGAAAAGCAAAAAATGCATATCGTACATGTGCTTAAAAATCATTTTAATGGGAGCCTGGCTGGCAAACACTTTGCACTTTGGGGTCTGGCTTTTAAACCCAACACAGACGATATCAGAGAAGCGCCAGCGCTTACCATCATTGAGGCACTACTTGATTGTGGCGCTACCGTTACCGCTTTTGATCCAGAAGCTACTGCCCACGTGAAGCAGGTTGTAGGGGATACAATTAATTATGCATCCAATCAATACGCTGCATTAGAAAATGCAGATGCGCTGATCATTGCAACAGAATGGAGCGTTTTTAGAACGCCTGATTTTGAAGAAATTTCAAAAAAGCTTCCTTCAAAATTAATTTTTGATGGACGTAATTTATTTGAATTGCAAGCGATGAAAGAGCTTGGGTTCACTTATTATAGTATTGGTAGAGCAAGCATTTAATGGGCATATAGTATGATGAAAGATAAAACGGTATTAATTACAGGAGCTGCTGGATTTTTAGGATCGCATTTATGTGACCGCTTTGTATCAGAAGGCGCCCACGTAATTGCTATGGATAATTTAATTACCGGCGACGAAAAAAACATTGAGCACTTAAAAGGCTTACCTAATTTTTCGTTTGTATTGCATGATATTACAAAACATATTACCATTGATGGGTCGCTTGATTATATATTGCATTTCGCATCACCAGCAAGCCCCATCGATTATTTAAAAATACCCATTCAAACCTTAAAAGTAGGTGCACTTGGCACGCATAATTGTTTAGGCCTTGCAAAAGACAAAGGCGCTAGAATACTTGTAGCGAGTACTAGTGAAGTATATGGTGATCCACTGGTGCATCCGCAACCTGAATCCTATTGGGGTAATGTTAACCCTGTTGGGCCAAGAGGTGTGTACGACGAAGCCAAGCGTTTTATGGAATCTATTACTAGGGCTTATCATACTTTTCATGGTGTAGAAACTAGAATTGTTCGCATATTTAATACCTATGGCCCTCGCATGCGACTCAATGATGGCAGGGCTTTGCCGGCTTTTATTGGTCAGGCACTTCGAGGGGAAGACCTCACCGTTTTTGGGGATGGTTCTCAAACAAGAAGCTTTTGTTATGTGAGTGATTTGATAGAAGGTATTTATAGACTCTTGTTGAGTGATTATTCGATGCCTGTAAATATTGGTAACCCCCACGAAATTTCATTAAAAGATTTTGCAGAAGAAGTATTGAAATTAACGGATGCTGGCGTAAAAATAATTTATAAACCACTTCCAGTAGATGATCCAAAGCAGCGACAGCCAGATATTACAAAAGCCTCTGAACTTTTAGATTGGGCGCCAACCGTTTCGCGTGCCGAAGGTCTTCAAAAAACATATGCTTATTTTAAATCACTACCAAAGTCGGAGTGGACCAAGCAGCCTAAAAGTTTTTCATAAATCACCTAATCATGTCTAAACCGCTCATTCTTGTTACAGGAAAAAATGGACAATTAGGTTCGGAGCTTCAGTTGCTTGCTCCATCATTTGCGCATGTATATGATTTTTTATTTGCTGATAGAGCATTGCTCGATTTGTCGTCTAACGACTCTATTGATAACTTTTGTGCTGCACACAAACCTTCTGTAATTATTAATTGTGCTGCTTATACGGCCGTTGATAAGGCAGAAACAAACAGAGATGCAGCATTTCAAATTAATGCCGTTGCTGTTGGAAAATTGGCAGCCTACTGTAAAGTAATTGGGGCTTTATTTATTACTGTTTCTACCGATTACGTTTTTGATGGCAATGGCTCAAAACCATACCTGCCATCTGATGCAACAGATCCAATTAATTATTATGGGGCGTCAAAAGCCGAGGGTGAAAAGTTGGCCATGGCAAATAATCCGGAAAGTATCATTATTAGAACTTCATGGGTGTATAGTAGATTTGGCAATAATTTTGTAAAAACCATGATACGTTTAATGGAGGAGCGCCCCTCCTTAAATGTGGTGGGTGATCAAATTGGCGCACCAACCTATGCAGCCGATTTAGCAGCTGCAATTATGCATATGGTGGCCCAAAAGGCAGCAGGTAATACGCATTGTGGAATTTATCATTACAGCAATAGTGGTGCTATAAGTTGGTATGATTTTGCGGCAGCCATTGGTGAAATCATTCATTCAAATTGCACAGTTGCTAAAATTGGCTCAGAAGCGTTTCCTACACCAGCAAAGCGTCCTCATTATTCATTAATGGATTGTAGTTCCATTATTCAAGATTTTGGCGTGGATCAGCTAGATTGGAAAGAAAGCTTAAAAATTTGTATACCACTGATTCAAAAATAATCATGCCTATAATAGGGGATAAAAAAAGCCGCAATTTTATTGCGGCTTTTTAATTTGGTTGCCCGACCTGGATTCGAACCAAGACAAACTGCACCAAAAACAGTCGTACTACCATTATACTATCAGGCAATCCGGTCATTCATTTCTGAATGGGCTGCAAAAATAGGGTGCAACTTAAAATTTTCCAAATATTTTAGACTCGTTTTTGGCTAAAAGCCTCAAAATCAGACTATAATTTAGCTAAGGGCTCTTAAATCATGCTCTCTTTGTTCAAATGTTTTATATTTAAAGGACAAAATTTTAAACCCATGCAAAAATTACTCTTGTTATCTGTTTTTATTGGTTGCTTGTTTTTACTCTCTTTTAGAGATGACAAAAAGAAAAAGATTGTTTTTTTTGGCGACTCAATCACCGAGCAAGGTGCAAAACCAGGAGGTTATATTAGGGTAATGGAGCAAATGTTAGCAGCCCAGGGTAAGGCTCAAAAATATGAATTGGTAGGTGCGGGAATTGGTGGCAACAAAGTATATGATTTGTACCTACGTATGGAAAATGATCTGCTCGCAAAAAATCCGGATATCGTTGTTATTTACATTGGCGTAAATGATGTGTGGCATAAAGCGTCTTCTGGAACGGGCACCGATTATTGGAAGTTTGGTCCTTTTTATGAAGCCCTTGTTAAAAAAATTCAGGCCACGGGTGCTAAAGTAGTAGTATGCACCCCTGGTGTAATTGGTGAAAGAACAGACAATAGCAATCAACTAGATGGCGATCTAAATTTATACAGCAAGTGGATTCGTGATTTTAGTGCTAAAAACAATTTACCACTCGTTGATGTGCGCAAAGTTTTTATGGACTATAATACTGCCAACAATCCTACCAATCAGGAGTCTAAAATTTTAACTACTGATCGTGTGCATTTAAATGAAAAAGGAAATGCGGTATTAGCAGAAGCGATGTGGAATGTGCTTGGTGCTTTATAATAAGTTACGCTAACTACGAACTATTCTGCAATCACTAAGTAGTAGTTTTTCTTTCCTTTTTGCAGTAATAAGTATTTGCCTTGTAAAAGATCCTGAGCGTTAACACTTGTTTTTTCTGGGGCTATTTTGGTTTTATTTAAACCAAGTCCACCAGCAACAAACATTTTTTTAGCTTCTCCTTTACTCAAAAATATATTGGTTTCAACGAGTAGGTCTATAAGGTCGTAACCATTGGCTAGTGAAGCTTTGCTAATTTTAGCAGTTGGCACACCTTCCATTAATTGTAATAATTCGTTTTCATTTAAGCTTTGTAAAACTTCTGTGGTGGCGTTACCAAATAATATTTCTGAGGCTTTCACTGCAAAGTCATAATCGGCACTACTGTGTACCCAAGTAGTTAAGCACTCCGCTAATTTCTTTTGTAATAATCGTAAGTGTGGTGCAGCTTCATGCTCTGTAAGTAATGATTCAATTTGCGCAACAGGTAAGAGGGTAAATATTTTGATCCAACCTTTTGCATCCTCGTCAGAAGCGTTTAACCAAAACTGATAAAACTGATAAGGACTTGTTTTTTTAGAATCCAGCCAAATATTTCCTTTTTCTGTTTTGCCAAATTTGCCGCCATCAGCTTTTTTAATGAGTGGGCAAGTAAATGCAAATGCTTCGCCACCAGTTTTGCGTCTGATAAGTTCGGTACCGGTGGTGATGTTGCCCCACTGATCACTTCCGCCCATTTGAAGTTTGCAATTTTTGTTTTGGTACAACCAGTAAAAATCGTAACCCTGTATAAGTTGGTAAGTAAATTCTGTAAAGCTCATGCCCGTATCACCTTCAAGTCTCTTTTTTACACTGTCTTTGGCCATCATATAATTGACCGTGATATGTTTGCCTGCGTCTCTAATGAATGAAAGAAAATTAATTTCCTTAAACCAGTCATAGTTATTCACCATAACGGCCGCATTTTTTTTAGAGGCATCAAAGTCTAAAAACTTTTCTAATTGTTTGCGAACGCCTTCTTGGTTATGGAGCAACACTTCTTCTGATAGTAAATTGCGCTCTTCACTTTTACCTGATGGATCGCCCACCATACCGGTAGCCCCACCCACAAGAGCAAAGGGTTTATGCCCCGCATTTTGCAAATGCACAAGTAGTAAAATAGGCACAAGGCTCCCAATATGTAAACTATCGGAGGTAGGGTCAAATCCAATATATCCAGATACCATTTCTTTTGCCAATAGTTCTTCGGTACCTGGCATCATATCCTGAATCATGCCTCTCCAACGTAGTTCTTCAATCAAAGTCATAGGGTGTGCTTATTTGTTGCAAAAGTAAGGAATAGTTAGTAGGGGTATTACGGGTTCAAGCCGTTATTTTTGCAGTATGAATAAAGTTGGAGATGGAACACGCGTCTTACATTTTTTAGTGGATACGCTACTTTTTTGGATAATCGCTGTACTGTTGTATAAATGGTGGAATTTTCATGTATTGTATTGGGGGTATATGCACCTCAATTTTGGCTGGTTTTTCTTTGGATCC
>JBMSJE010000044.1:0-13626 GCA_049418605.1 Sediminibacterium sp.
CCGTCGGTGGTTCTAAATTGATTGAGTTTATTTTCATCAAACATCCAAACACCTGCATTAGAATCTAAAATAGGACAAGGCTTCATGCCCGGTGAGCCTGGTAGTCTATTTTCTACTTGGCAAGCATCGGAGGGAGCGCCAAAAGGAACAAAAATATGACCCTTACCATCAAACGCTAGAGGCTTGCCATCATGCTCGCGTGGTTGTCCGCTATCAATTACAATAAACTCTGCCTTGCTAGAAGGCACCATTTCACCCTTCTTTAATTTATAACGGTACACCAACATTTCTGAACTAGTATATAAGTATCCGTTATGAATACGCATACCAGTGGCGTATGCACCTTCACTAGCGATGGGTCCAAAATTTTTAATGATATCGGCACGTCCATCATTGTTTTCATCTCTTAAAACATAGTTCATGCCGCCCTCAATGGGCTTATTGGCCTTTACATATATATCGCCATTATCATTAACCGCCAAATGCCTGGCCCTGCCCGGCAAACTATCTACCACCACAGTGGCTTCAAAACCATCGGGTAAAAATAGTCCACCATTTTTTTCACGCAAGCAACTGGTGCAAACCATTGCAATCAGGCATATTGACATGAAATAGCGGGGCTGTAATTGTATAAACGGCATACTTTTGTTTGAATAAATATAGTATTTTTCAATAAAAAGTATGCCGTACATGATTAAAATATATATCCTCGGACTTGTAGTGCTCGTTTCGGCCATTTTGTTTAACGGATTGGCCTCCAAACTCAATTTAGTAAGCTGGTACGACTTTTTAAACCGGGCGATTGCATCAGGATCCAAGGTTTGGCAAACACTACGCTTTGTAGATCTTCTTTGGCTGTTTATTGTATATCCGATGCTGCTGGGCCTGTCTTGTAAGCTGGCTATGTTAATTACAAAGTGATTATTTTAAAGTATATCCAACCGACAAACTAATCACGTTGTTTTTCCAGCTAGTACTACTAGGTGCGATATCTGTTAAGCTCACTAAACTGTTAGCACTTACAAAAATGCCGGAATTTGTTTGGTAGCCTACTAAAAAATTTAAGCCAAAATCTGTTCTTGTAAAATTCTTGTCTTTGCCAAATTCAAAATCATAATTTTCGGTAGGATCGTCGTGTGCGTCTAATTTTCCTGACAGGTTATAACCAAGGTTTAAACCAGTTCCAGCAAACAATCCTTTTTTACTGGTAACCACAACATTTAAAGGAATATCAATGGCTGTAAATTTATACTTATCGCCATGACCATCATGCGCCACATTTACGCCCTTGGTTCCAAGGTTTAAGCCAGTTTGAAATGAAAACTTTTTATTCATTGGAACATTAAGTACAGATCCAATATGAAAACCAGCTAGTGTTTTTCCATCCGCAGTAATTTCTGCTTCATTTGATTTAACACTAGCCGCGTTGTAACCTGCTTTTACTCCAAAACTAACTTGTGCAAATGTTGCACTCGACATTAAAATACTCAATAAAAATAGTATACTCTTTTTCATGGTTTTGTTTTTTACTTAATTGTGATTGGTAAATTTAATTGAATGTCACTATGGCCTACATTAGGTCCGTCGTTAGGGCCTTTTAAAGCCGTTTTGTGCATGAGCTTAAATAATATGCTTCCAGTACCTGCATTTGATGTTTGCCAAGTACTTAAAAATCCAATAGGGTATCCGTTTTTATCCTTGTCTGTTTTTTGAATTGTTACAGATACACCTGAAGGAATAAAATAAAATTCGTGTGAAGTAGCTTGCATTAAAACAGTGGCACTTACGTCTTTAACAACACCATTTGCAATATTGTAAATTTTTACAGTTACATTGTATTGCTTATTGCTATTGATTTTAATAGTGTCAATTCGGGAAGGAGGATTGCCGCCATCACCATCCGGATCTTCGATCACAAAGTTTGTAGTAGCGCCACCCGTTTCTGCAAATACGAGTTCTATTTTATTAATGGCTTCGTGCTCATTTTCGTCATTGGGGTTGCTTACATTTTTGGAGCAACCAGCCAATAGGATTATGTACGCAGCGCAAATGGCACCTAGTTTTATTTGTTTCATAATTTTAATTTAATTCTGAGGTTAATAGATCTACCTGGTTCGTCATTAAAATACCTAAACCTGTTCATGTAGTCTCGATAGGTTTGATTGAGTAAATTAACAACTGTTAATCCTACACTGAATTGCTTTTTTCCAACTGCTACATCGCTACTAAAATCAAGGTTTAGAAGGCTGTATGCATTTGGTGGTGGAATATAATCGGTAATACTTGTGGGAATTCTAGTTTGTTGCATGATGTGCATGTAGCGTAATTCAATAGCAGCGTTTTGTAGTAGTTTATTGGCAAACGAATACGTGATATCCCCTTCAATTCTGTTGGAAGGCATTTGAATGATCCATTCTTTGATATCGCTATTTTTTGCCCATAAAAGTGCCGTTTTTGCACCTGCCATAAAAGAGCGGTTTAATGTTTTGTGCACACTAAAATCGATTCCTCTTAAAACAGCGTTACTTTGAACATACCTGAAAGTTGGATAGGCGCCTCTTAGTGTTAATGTGGCGGGAACGGATGGTATTAGGTTAATAAAATCAGTAATGATGTTATTGTAGACACTAAAATCAAACTGCCAGCTACTATCGGATTGATATTTTAACTGCGTAGAAAAGTTTAAGGCTTTTTCGCTTCTAAGATTTGCATTACCAATTTCAAAACTTGATGTGCCGTGGTGTAAACCATTTACATAGAGTTCATTTACTTGCGGTGCCCTCCATGCGTATGCACCATTAATAAGCCATTTAAAATTTGGCGTTATTTTATAGGTAGCGCCGAGGGTTCCAGAAGCATTACCCCATGTACGGTTGGCAGCAGTAATACTATCCGATTTATTACGGTAGGTTCTTAAATGTCTATAATCAAATCTAGCACCTGCGTCAAACATCCAATTTTTTACGTTGTAATTATGAATGCTATACACAGCAATATTTTTTGTGCGAAAATTTGGAATAAAAAAACGGCTACCTGCCCAAATATTTTCTTGCAGCATACCCACTAACCCAATATTGCTACTTATTTTTTTAGTAGGCGCAGTTTCAAAATTAACATCAGCCATGGTGGTTGAAATGTCTAAATCCAATTCTGGTCTATTAGAGAGCATTGCCCTGTCAAATTCTTTTCTTAGGTTCTTTTGGTAAGACACTAAAAGATTGACTTTATTGTTATTGGGCAAATAAAATTGCGATTTAGATTTTACCGTGTAGTGTTGTACATTTTGTTTGGGCCTTCCAATAGCATAACTAAACGCATCAATATTTTGGGTAGGCTTACTTGCAGTAATGGCATTTTGTAAATCACTTAAATTACCAACATGCGATCCAATAAAAATGCCCAGATCTGTATTAAAACTACTTACAAATAACTCGGTGTTGTATTTTTCTTTTCTAAGTCCTATTGTACCTGAATAATTAATTTCTTGAAGTCCAGTGTTATGTAGCCAGTAATTTGGTGTTCTCGCATTGCCGCCTTTTTTATAAGTAGCCTGCACGCGGTAGCTTAATTCAGGAAATTTAACCGGTGATGATTCAATCATTCCGTTTACAACATATTGTCTGTTGTTAGAAAAATAACCAGTATTAAATTCGGCATTTGTTTGGGCTTGTTTGGGTAAGGCTTTTGGTTCAATTAACACGGCGCCTGCTATTGCGTCATTACCATATTTTAAAGCGCCTGCACCTTTAATAATTGTAAATTTTTCGGCGATAAATGGGTCAATTTCAGGTGCATGATCGCTGCCCCATTGTTGACTCTCTAACCTAACACCGTTATTAATGAGCAGCACCCGCTGGCTATGAAGTCCGTGTATAACTGGCTTAAAAATGGTGCTTCCTGTTTGTAAAACAGTAACCCCATTAGCACGGCTCAGCACTTCACCTAAACTTTGCCCCCTGGTGGCATCCACAATTTTGCTACTTAACACCTCTTTAATTGAATTTATATTGAGGTCTCTTTTGGCTTTTACACTCACGTTTTCAAGTTCATTGATAGCGTGTGGTAATTTAAAATTCTGAATGATATTTTGCTGAATGGTTAATTTGTATTTAATGCTGTCACAGCTCATGTGGTTTACCACTATGGTATAACTGCCTTTACACAAATTATAAAAATGGTAATGGCCTTCTATGTCAGTTATAAATTTGATACCTAACTCTTTGATTTCAACCACTGCTTTTTCAAGTGGTGCGTTATTTGATGCATCCATTACAACACCTGAAAGCACCAAATCACATTTTTGGGCATTCGCTTGATACATTGTTAAGTATGTCATTATGCACAATGACACAATACATTTGATACAATTCAAAATAATAAATTGAGTACTTAAAAAGAAAATTTAAAAATTGCTAATAGGTATTAGCAATGAGGTGGGCCACGGGAATCTTTCGAAAGAAGAAAAGTATGATTCTGTGTTTCTTTGTATAAATTATTTTGTGTGCTTACTACAATTTGAGTTGGAACGTCAATGCTAAAATTGTAATTGACAAATGGGGTAGTAGCAACCTGAAAATCAAATGTACAATGTAGTTGGGATTTTTCTACCTGCTCAATGGGCGCTTTAATGTGAACGTCGCATTTTGTAGGATCTTTGTGTGGTGCTACAAAATCGTGGATGGTTTTTTGCGGCGTAATACTAAACGCAAAAACAACTAGCATAGCCAGGGCTAAAAGTTGTTTTATGGTTTGTTGCAGTCGCATAATATGAAGGTACTTATTTTGGCGCTAAAAAATCTGTAAAATACGCAGGGCTTGTATATAAAATTGATTAATATTGGATGAAATGCATCCTAAAGCTTCCAAATTTCTTAGATCTATGCGCCTACGGGCTTTTTTATTGGCTTATGTCTTTGTTTGTTGCACAGGCAGTGCAGGAGCCGTTTCTGACACCCTATTACCTTCAAATTTTAAAGGAACTACTATTTATCATACCTACTATACCCTCTCGTACAGTGAAACTGATAGCCAGGCAGAATGGGTGGCTTATTATCTCACCCCTGCTTCTATTAATGGACCGCAAAAACGTAGTTCAAAATTTTTAGCCGATCCCTTAATATCAAATCCGTTGAAGCCGGGTAGTTACACAAAATCAGGGTATGACAGAGGACATTTATGTCCGGCAGCAGATATGAAATTGAATGCAATTTCTATGACGGAAAGTTTTTATATGTCTAATATGTCTCCACAAGCACCTTCCTTTAATAGAGGTATATGGTCTAAATTGGAGGATAAAATAAGGGATTGGGCGTTACAAAAAAATGGATTGTATGTAGTAACGGGGCCTCTATTAAATAAAAGCTGCGGATTCGTCAATAAAAAAATTACCGTTCCCTGTGCGTATTATAAGATAATTTTTAAACAAACAACTAAAAGTATGGAGGCCATTGCTTTTTTACTTCCCAATGCAGGAAGTACGCAGCCACTTAAACAATTTGTAGTAACAATAGATTATTTGGAAACCTTGACAGGAATAGATTTCTTTGCATCACTTCCCGATAATCAAGAAGCAAAATTTGAATCTATTGTATTAACAAATAATTGGCAGTTTAATAACTAATGCCCATTAAACGTTTTTGGTGACTGACTGTCCCATAAAAAAATAAACCTATGCGAAAAATCCCCCTTATTTTTTCAGGTATTATTAGCCTTGTTATTTTATTAGTAGCCTGCTCCAAAGCTGATACGCCCGCTACAGGCGGCAATGTTTTTACAGCGGTTGCTGCTGCCTTTGGCACACAAATTGACCTCAATAATTTAGCCAATTATGCAGCGCAAACAAAGCCAGCTTATATTGTTAAAGACAATACAGGTAACAATCCTATCACCAATGCCAAAGCAACGCTAGGGAGGGTTTTATTTTACGATAAAAAATTAAGCATCGACAATACCATTTCTTGTGCGAGTTGTCATAAACAAGCTTTTGCTTTTTCAGATACCGCACTCATTAGTGCAGGTGTTGCTGGTGGATTAACGGATAGACACTCTATGCGATTAGTCAATGAAAGATTTGGTGTGGAAGCTAAGTTTTTTTGGGATGAAAGAGCAGCGAGTTTGGAAAGTCAAACTACACAACCCATTGCCGATCATAAAGAGATGGGATTTAGTGGACAAGCTGGAAGAGCAAATATAGCAGCACTCTTAGCTAGGTTGCAGGCTACTGATTATTACAACGAGCTTTTCAAATTCACCTATGGAGATATTACTGTTACAGAGCCACGCTTGCAAGAATGTTTAGCTCAGTTTGTAAGAAGTATTCAATCTTTTGATGCAAAATATGATATTGGAAGAGCACAGGTAAATAACGATAGACAACCATTTCCAAATTTTACAGCTCAAGAAAATGAAGGCAAAGATTTATTTTTAACACCCCCTGTTTTTGATGGCAATAGCAGTAGAATTGGTGGAGGCCTTGGTTGTAATGGTTGTCACAACGCCCCTGAGTTTGATATTGACCCTAACACCCGAAACAATGGAGTTATTGCACTAGCAGTTGGTGCAGGTCAAGATATTAATGTTACCCGCGCACCTACACTTCGCGACCTGGTTAATAATAAGGGCGAATTAAATACTCGGTTAATGCACACAGCTGGTATAAGAGATTTAGCAACAGCAGTTTCTCATTATGGAGGGTTTATTAATGACAATAGAAATTTAGATCCTCGCTTAAAACCCAATGGTGTAAATGTGCAACGTTTAAATTTGCAGCCCGCCGAAATTGCCGCAGTAGTGGCTTTCTTAAAAACCTTGGCTGGTACAAATGTATACACCGATAAAAAATGGGCAACCCCATTTAATTAAAAACTAACGTTTGTTATTTTATTCATTTTGTACTACTTTAGCTTTTTACAAGGAAGTGAGTCTATGAATAATTTTAACAATGAGCAGGTGGCAAATTTGCCCCCGCACTTAGCCAAATACATTGTAGATCAGCGTTATGAAAAGTATACCAGTGTAGATCATGCTGTTTGGAGGTATGTAATGCGTCAAAATTATAGTTTTCTAAAAGATGCCGCTTACTACCCTTATATTCCTGGCTTAAAAAAAGCCGGCTTAACCATCGAAAAAATTCCAAGCTTACAAGAAATTAATGATGCACTTGCACATATTGGCTGGGGTGCTGTAACTGTCGATGGATTTATTCCACCCGCAGCATTTATGGAATTTCAGGCATACCGGGTGCTTGTTATTGCCGCCGATATCAGACAACTAGAACATATTGAATATACCAGTGCGCCAGATATTATTCATGAATCGGCGGGACATGCACCTATTATTAGTGATACCGATTACAACCAATACCTCAGTTATCTTGGTTTTATTGGAACCAAAGCTATTTTTTCTTACAAAGATTTTGAACTCTACGAAACGATTAGACAGCTATCTATTTTAAAAGAAATGCCAGGTATCGATGAAGCCATTATTAAAAAAACAGAATCTACTATTTTTGAACAACAACAAAATTTAGGCGAACCTTCCGAAATGGCATTACTCAGTAGATTGCAGTGGTGGACCGTCGAGTATGGATTAATTGGACCACTCGATCAACCCAAAATTTATGGAGCAGGCTTATTGTCATCAATTGGAGAGAGTGCTTCATGCATGCGCCCTGAGGTTAAAAAAATACCTTATACCATTGATGCGCTTACCTATTCATATGATATTACACAGCCACAGCCACAGCTATTTGTAACGCCTACTTTTCAAAATTTAATTGATGTTTTAAAACAGTTTGAAAGCACCATGGCATTTAGAGTTGGTGGCTTATCCAGTGTAAAAAAAGCTATTGAGTGTAAAAATATTTGTACGCTTGAATATAGTTCTGGTATTCAGGTATCAGGTGTTTGCACGCAGGTATTTGAAGGGCCAGGGTCTAGCGTAGCGTATATAAAAACAACAGGTCCAACGGCATTAGCGCATAGCAACAAGCAGTTACATGGTCATGGAAAAAATTATCATGCAGATGGTTTTGGATCTCCAGTAGGAAATTTAATGGGTGCCAAAAAGCCGCTCGAAGATTTTACAGATCAAGACCTTTTTGATGCAGGAATTGAAATCAATCAAGAAGTGCATTTATCATTTGAATCAGGCATTACCGTTCAAGGTATTTTAAGAGACATCACAAAACAGGACACTAAAAATTTAATATTTTCATTTACTTCTTGTACTGTAAAAAGTAAAGAAGGACTTATGTTATTTGACCCTTCATGGGGCGTATTTGATATGGCTGTGGGCGCTTCTATTGTATCTGTGTTTAATGGACCCGCCGATATTAGCACTTTTGAAGATCAGTTGTATGTATCGCCTGAGCAAACCCACCAGCCAAGTTATTCGGGTAACGACTATGCCTATCATGCACTATTTGCAAAGGTTAGGGAAATTAGAGGGCAAATTGAATTAGCGCCCATCACTACTGCGCAATTAGCGGAACTTGAAAATATATTTAATCAAGTACTTGCATCCCATAAAAAAGATTGGCTTTGCGCACTAGAGATTTTAGAAATTATTGCTCCTTTAAAAGATGCCGATCAATTTTCAAAAACAATAAGAACCTATCTCGAAAAGCAAAAAACGGAACATCCTAGTTTTACAACATTAATAACGGACGGTCTTGCAATTATTGATGCGAAGCTGATTTTTCAATAATCGTCCAAGCACTTTGTGCATTGTTATTTGCTAGTTCTAGTTTTATAGCTTCAATACTTGCAAGCGTTAAGTTTACCTGGGTATCCATGTTTTGTTCGAATGACGCAGGAAGGGTTGTGCAATTTGCAAGCTGCGCTTTTTCATTGTTAGTCAATCCGGCATGGTCCTTAATAAATTTTGGTAACATATCAAAACCCATGCCCAGCTGTGTATTGGGCTTAGTTACCTCAAATAAATTTTGTTCGTTAATTCTTGCATACCAATCACCACCAAGTCTTGCTACTAAATCTAATTTCGCTTGATCAATTTTATTTTGTGCATTTAGTACCGATTCTGCAATGTGAATTTTTTTAATTTCGGCGAGTACTAAATTTCCAGCGCCTGCTTTTTCGCCAAGCGCAATAATTTGTGCAACGGTACATTCTAATTGTATAGGTGACTCTGCAACCCTTGGAGGTGCCACTATATCGGAAGGAATTTGCGTAAATCCTGCTTTGTTAAATTCATTAATGTCTTTACTGTATTCACAACTTGAGAGCGATACTTGCTGCACCATGGCATAGTTTACAATATTGATTACACACTCTGGAACTTCCTTTAAATTTTCGAGGGTATGCTTGGTAGTATTGTCTCTTACTCTTCTGGAAGGAGAAAAAATACAAATAGGCGGGTTCATGCTAAATAAATTAAAATAGCTGAACGGACTAAGGTTCACCTGACCTCCTTTGTCGATGGTTGATGCCAAACAAATAGGCCTAGGTGCGATGGCGCTTTGTAAATACCCCTGAAGTTCTAATGGACTTAAATCTGATGTGTTGATGGTAAGCATTATTATTTCTTTAGGGATAAAATAGACCAGTTGGTTTCTTCGGCAATAATTTGATTTTCTAAAATACCTAAATTATCAATAGACATGGTAACCTTATCTCCATTTTGTAACCATTGTGGCTTAAAATTAGGGTCTAATCTTTTTCCGGTTCCATTGAGTTCTAAAAAGCATCCAGTACCAACGGTTCCAGAGCCAATCACATCACCCGGATATAGGGTAACACCATAAGAACATCTTTCTATGATTTCTGCAAATGTCCAGTCCATATCTTTTACGTTTCCACTTGAAACCAAAATATCATTGACGTAACACTTCATTTCTAAATTGTAGTTAAGGCCTACATGTCCAGCCTTGGTAGGGGCTACTTTATGCGCAAGTTCATCGGGTGTAACTAGCCATGGTCCAATCACGGTAGAAAAATCTTTTCCTTTGGCAGGGCCTAGGTTTAAAAGCATTTCTTCCATTTGAAGTTTTCTGGCGCTCATGTCATTCATGATGGTAAATCCTGCGATATAGGCATCTGCTTCACTCGCTTTAATATTTCTTCCCTTTTTACCAATCACAATGGCTATTTCAAGTTCAAAATCGAGTTGCTCAAAATGATCGGGCATGCAATAAACAGGCCCCGGACCTTCAACAGCTTGGTGATTGGTAAAATAAAAAATAGGGTACTGGTCAAATTCAGGAATCATTTCTACGCCCCTGTTTTTTCGGGCCGCTTCCACGTGTTGTCTAAAAGCGTATCCATCTCTACAAGAAGTAGGGTGTGGAACAGGTGCTAAAATCTCGTAATTTTTTATGGGCGTGGCTTCAATGCTTTGGTTTGCTATCTGACTTGCTGTTTGGCGGGCCATTTCCATGCCTTTTTCTTCGAGTGCTAAAAATGCATTCATCGTAGCTGGTAAACCTGACTGATTTTCTGGCAATGAATAGAGTTCGTTATTGACTAAAACGCCGTAAGAAGTGGCATTGTTTAAACGGTAGCTTATGATTTTCATGGAATGTTAATTGTGCAAAACGAAGGTAAAATAATATTCTATTTTATACTAATAATTGTTAGTATTGCAGCGGAATAAACACCCTGCTATGCCAATATACCATACTTTAGGACAAATTCCTGCTAAACGTCACACCGTTTTTAGAAAACCCGATGGTGCACTCTATGCCGAAGAACTTGTTTCTACCGAAGGTTTTTCTAGTATGTATTCACTCGTATACCATACGCATCCACCAACTATTGTAAAAGAATTGGGTACGCCGTATTCGGTAGAACCAAAAATTGCAAGAGAAAAACATTTACGACATACCAGTTTACTTGGCTTTAATATCAAGCCACAAAAAGATTATTTAGAGAGTCGAAAAATTGTTCTTGTAAATTCAGATTTACAAATTTCTTTAGCGGCTCCTATGGAGTCTATGACTACTTATTTTTATAAAAATAGTCAGGCCGACGAAGTGTTGTTTATCCATAAAGGTTCGGGCACTTTAAGAACAGGATTTGGTAAAATATATTTTAAGTATGGCGATTACATTGTAGTGCCTCGTGGTACTATTTATCAGATAGAATTTAATGATGCAGACAACCGTTTGTTTATCATTGAAAGTTTTAGTCCCATACATTTTCCAAAAAGATATCAAAATAAATATGGTCAACTGATGGAGCATGCACCATTTTGCGAGCGTGACATTGTAAGACCTACTGACCTTGAAACCTTTGATGAAACAGGCGATTTTAAAGTACTCATTAAAAAGCAGGGTTTAATATATCCGTACACCTATGGTACACATCCTTTTGATTTTATTGGATGGGATGGATATCATTATCCTTGGGCTTTTTCGATCCATAATTTTGAACCTATTACGGGTCGTGTGCATCAGCCACCACCGGTACATCAAACATTTGAAGCGCATAATTTTGTGATCTGCTCTTTTGTGCCGCGTAAATATGATTACCATCCACAGGCAATCCCTGCGCCATATAACCATAGCAATATTGATAGTGACGAAGTGCTCTATTATGTAGATGGTGATTTTATGAGTAGAAAGTCTGTGGTGCAAGGTCAAATTACATTACACCCAGGTGGCATACCACATGGTCCGCATCCAGGCACTGTAGAAAATTCGATTGGTAAAGAAAAAACAGAAGAACTGGCTGTTATGATTGATCCATTTAAGCCACTCATGTTAACAGAAGATGCCATTTCAATTGAAGATGAAAATTACCACAAGAGTTGGCAACACAATATTGAATAAGAATTAAAAATTTATATGAGCACAGATTTTTTACCCCTCATGGGAACAGACTATGTAGAGTTGTATGTAGGTAATGCAAAGCAAGCAGCACATTTTTATAAAACAGCTTTTGGATTTCAGAGCTATGCATATAGTGGCCCTGAAACTGGCGATAAAGAAAAAGTATCTTATGTACTTGTTCAAAATAAAGTAAGACTCGTTTTAACAACACCACTGCATCCAACAGGTACTATTGCGGAGCATGTAAATAAACATGGTGATGGTGTGAAAGCTGTTGCACTAATGGTAAACGATGCTACTGACGCTTTTGAACAAACCGTAAAGCGTGGTGCAAAGCCATATATGGAGCCTACTACACGTGAAGACGCGGATGGTAAAATTGTAATGAGCGGTATTCACATTTATGGTGATACGGTTCATTTATTTGTTGAGCGTAAAGAGTACAAGGGCACATTTATGCCAGGCTTTAAAGTATGGGAAAGTCATTACAATCCTTCTGATGTTGGGCTTCAATACATAGATCATTGCGTAGGTAATGTTGGTTGGAATCAAATGAATACCTGGGTTTCATTTTACGAAGACGTAATGGGTTTTAAAAACATTCTAACTTTCGATGACAAGCAAATTTCTACCGAATACTCTGCGCTCATGAGTAAAGTAATGAGTAATGGTAATGGGTTTGTTAAATTCCCCATTAACGAACCAGCAGAAGGCAAGAAAAAATCTCAGGTAGAAGAATATTTAGATTTTTACAAAGATGCAGGTGTGCAGCATATTGCCATTGCAACACAGGATATCATTACTACCGTAACTGCACTCAGTGAAAGAGGCGTAGAGTTTTTAAAAGTACCAGGTACTTATTATGATGAACTTCTAGACCGTATTGGTCCTATCGATGAAGATCTAGCGCCATTAAGAAAACTAGGTATACTCGTAGACCGTGATGACGAAGGGTATCTACTACAAATATTTACCAAGCCAGTAGAAGATAGACCTACTTTATTTTTTGAAATCATTCAGCGCAAAGGTGCTAAATCATTTGGTGCAGGAAATTTTAAAGCATTATTTGAAGCACTCGAAAGAGAACAAGAATTAAGAGGTAACTTATAATTTATTCGCCTTTTTATAATGCCATTTCTGGGATGTCTCCAACAATAAGGAGCTTTCCAGCAGTAGCATTTTTTATTTGTTCAATCGATACGCCTGGTGCTCTTTCAATCAGTATAAATCCGCCTTCTGGCGCAATATCAATAACAGCTAATTCGGTCACAATTCTTTTTACGCAGTTTTTTCCCGTAAGGGGTAAATCACATTTGGCAAGAAGTTTACTTTCCCCTGCTTTATTAACGTGTTGCATGGCAACAATAATATGTTTTGCAGAAGCAACAAGGTCCATCGCACCACCCATGCCCTTTACCATTTTACCCGGAATTTTCCAGTTGGCAATATCTCCGTTTTCTGAAACTTCCATCGCACCAAGTATGGTTAAGTCAATTTTTTTTGAATGAATCATACCAAAGCTCATCGCAGAATCAAATGAACTAGCGCCTGGAAGCGCCGTTATGGTTTGCTTACCAGCATTGATGGTGTCTGGGTCTACAGCATATTCTTTTGGAAAAGGGCCAACGCCCAACAGGCCGTTTTCACTTTGAAAACATACATTGATGCCTTCGTGTAAATAGTTAGCAACTAGGGTAGGGATACCAATACCTAAATTAACGTAGGTATTATTTTTTACTTCTTTTGCGATTCGTTTAGCAATGCCTTCTTTATCTAACATAATATTTTATTTACTGGTGGTGCGTTTTTCAATTCTTTTCTCATAATTTTTTCCTTCA
>JBMSJE010000045.1:0-13531 GCA_049418605.1 Sediminibacterium sp.
CTTTTGCAACTTGTGCACCTGCTGTTTGAGCAAGTTGAGAAACTTCGCCAAACCAAACTAAGTAAACAATGTAGAAATAAGCAGCACCAGAGATTACTCCCCAAATTACACTGCTACCTCTGTAGATAGTTTCACCAAAGTAACCAGTAACTAACATTACAAGAGAAGCGAAAATCAACTTCCATAATAAACCTTGCTTAGCACCTGCTTTTTTAGTGATTAAATAAAACTCAACGCACATAAGAGGCACAGTAAGAATCCAGTCTACATATCTGAAGAATGTAGGTGAATCTCCAGTTGCTAGGTTATACCCTCTCATGTAGTAGTAGTGAACTGCTGCAATGAAGGTAATTAAACCAGAAACTAGAACTGATGTTCTCCACTTAGTTGGAGTTGAATTCAACTCAAAAAAGAAGAATACCGATGCGGCCATCATGGCCATTGTTCCGATAAAAAACGTAAACGCTACGTAATTATCGGAGGCGATTTTTAAATGTTCCATAGGGCAAAATGATTTTGTTTAATCTAATATAACTATAAAACAAACAAATTGTTCAATCCCTATTAGCCACTATGGTGCTAGATTACCCCTAATTGATAATTAAGCATTGCTTAATGAATACATATGAAGATGTAATAAGCTGATTAATAACACAATAGATGGTTATATGAAGTTGTTGAGCCCTCCAAAAAAAGTTGATAATATGTTAAATTGGTAAATTAAAGTTGATTTTATAATACGTCAATCAATTAATACATTGTTTATCAACATCTTGAATAAACTGTTATATAAATATTTGAATGCAAATAAGTTAATATTGAATTAGAAATTCATAAATTTAAAGACAGGTAAATATAGCCAGCTCCATGAAAAACGATGTAGACAAATACATAGAGGAGTTTCCTCCTATTACCCAAAAACAACTAAACAAACTTAGGGCCATTATTAGAGCGGCCGCGCCTGCCCAAACTAAAAGGGTATAAATGTTCCAAAGCAGCTGTTCAATTCCCCATAGACCAACCACTACCCCAATCACTCATAAAAGAGATTGTCGCATTTAGGATCAAAGAAAATGCAAGCAAAAAATAATACGCTTATTTAAACATAGTCGGATGCATTTCATCCCAACCTGTTGCATCCTGATATGCTTTTGCAATTCTTAAAATACTTGCTTCATCATATAGCTTTCCAACAAAACTGATACCCACTGGTAAATTGTTACGCTTATCAAAACCAACAGGCACGCATACTACCGGGTTACCTGTTAAATTGGTAATAGCAGACTGGTTACCATCACCTCTTGATGGGCAAATAATAGCATCAAAAGGAGCAATCGCCTCGTTTACATCTTGCATTAATACATAACGGTGACGCTGCGCATTTACATATTCTACCGCAGGTACAAAACGAGCGGTTCTAAACTGGTTGGGCCAATCATTTTTTGTTTGACGCGTTAGTGCATCATCTAGATTAGAACGTGTAAGGTCATCAAATTGAGCAGCACATTCTACGCCAATTATCACGTCCATAATATTAAACTTATAAACGCCACTGTCCGGGAAATTTACAGGAATTAAAGTAGCACCCATGTTTTCAAATGCTTTAAGCGCCACCCACTCTGCTCTTGTGGTGTCTTTTATTTTATCAAAATAATTTTTGGCGTAAGCGATTTTATAATTTTTTATAGGCTTTACTGCATCGTAATTAAAGGGCATGTTTACCGCAGACAAATCTTTACCGTCTGTGCCATGTAAATAATAATAGACAACCGCTGCGTCTGCTGCAGACCTACATATAGGTCCCACTTTATCCAAACTATAACTAAGTGCCATGGCACCTGATCTGCTAATGGTGCCAAATGTTGGTCTTAATCCGGTTGCTCCACAAGTAGTAGATGGCGACACAATACTGCCCCAGGTTTCGGTCCCAATCGCAAAAGGCACAAGCCCGGCAACAGTTGCAGAGGTTGACCCCGCCGATGAACCCGAAGAACCATATTTTAAATTCCAAGGGTTTTTTGTTCTTCCACCATACCAATAATCACCCATCGCAAGAGCACCGAGTGTAAACTTTGCAACCAGTACAGCACCCGCTTCTTTTAGTTTTGAATACACATAGGCATCTTCGTCAATCACTTGCTCCTTGTAAGGAGCAGCACCCCAGGTTGTTCTAGTGCCCTTTACTGCAAATAAATCTTTAAGACCATAAGGGATGCCGTGTAACATTCCTTTGTATTTGCCTGCTGCAATTTCAGCGTCTGCGTGTTTAGCCTGTTCAAAGGCAAGGTTTTCAGTTAAACTAATTAAACACTGTAAGGTATCGCCGTAGTTTTTAATGCGCTCAATAAAAAACCGGGTTAAATCAACAGAAGTGATTTTTTTATTTTTGATTAAATAAGCCAGCTGCTCAATCGAATAAAAAGCGAGTTCATTTTTATTGGCAGGAAGAGACACCACTTTGGTAGCGCCCCACTTAATAGGCTGCTGCACCGTATTAAATTTCATGCCAGATACTATTGGCGTTTGCCACATGCTTAAAGGCGTTGCATTATTTAAAGTAAGCTTGTGCATACTTTTATAATTGTATAAATTATCTTTTACATCAGTAAAGAGTGTGTCCATTTCTTTTGGTGTAAATGTCAAATCAAAAACCTTGGCTACACTATTTAAATCGGTTTTATTGAATGTGCTGTCTTGTGCACTAGCAAAAAATGAAATTGCTAATAAAAAAGTGAGTATACGTACCTGCATAAAAAAATATTAAAAGCTAATTTACTGAACGGGTAAGATAAAAGCCGGAATTGGGATGCCTTCTTTGTCTACAAGATTTGCAGATGTATAAGGTGAAAATCCAAAATATAGCCGCGCAGGCTTTGAGGGCGTTTTAATAATAGCCTTATTGCCCATAATTACATAATTGACCTCATGTATCCCATCCAATGAAAACCCCTTAGGCATAGCACCATCGATCGTTTGGAGAGGATTGTTAAATGTAACAACAATTTGATTGTTTGCATACGCTATCCTGATGGGTTTTGTTAATGTAGGGGATTTTAAATATCCATACATATCATGTAAAGCTGTATTAGCGAGTCTTTGAGCGATGTCCTTTTTATTGGTTGGATGCACATCATTTGTTGCACCTTTGTCCATGCTTACAACCATACCTACATGATGTCCTTTTTGCAAAGCATCAAATTGAGCGGCTCTAAACTGCTGCCAAAGTTGCGACTTATAATTTGCACTATCAATGGATGATAGTTGGACAAAATAAAAAGGTAAGTTTTTGAGCCCCCAGGCACTTCGATAGGATGCTATCATTTTTTCCTGAAGTGAGGCGT
The DNA here is from genome assembly GCA_049418605.1 of Sediminibacterium sp. GTDB lineage: Bacteria > Bacteroidota > Bacteroidia > Chitinophagales > Chitinophagaceae > Sediminibacterium. The sequence continues at coordinate 3,342 of JBMSJE010000045.1, forward strand.
ACTCTTCTACTCGTTGTAATTCTTGCGCATTACTCTCACCTTGATACCATAACATGCCAGCAATTTTTAATTTTGAAAGAGGGGCAATAGCAGCATCATATAAAAAACTAGGCTTAAATGAATGATTGCCATTTAAATTAGTAAGACCTATATTTTCTTTTCCGCGTTGTCTAATCCAAACAGGCAAATAATCATTGGTTAACCAACTACCATTTATTTTTTTTGAAAAAGCGGTATCACTTTCTAATGATGCTTTGCTCATCCATGCTTCTATGGGTGATCCACCAACAGAAACATTGATGATTCCAATGGGCACCCCCGTTGTTTGTGCAACGATTTTTGCGAAATAATACCCAATGGCAGAAAAACTTGGAGCACTTATACTATCAAGGGTTTGCCAAACGCCTTGGTAAAAATTAGTAGGCGTTATGGATTGTCTAATAGCATCGGGATAGGGATTAGCGTATCTATTTTTACCTATATATACAGGATTGTATACACGTATATTTTGATTGGTTACTATTGGCAATTCTTTTTGATAATACAATTCACTTTTTAAAGCAAACTCCATATTCGATTGGCCCGCACAAATCCACACATCTCCCCAAAGCAAATTTTTAAATTCTAGCGAATCAGTTCTTGTAAATACGACTAAACTAAAAGGTTTTAGAGATGCAGTATGTGACGGAATCTCTATTTTCCAAAATCCGTTTTGGTTTGAAACAGTGTTATATGTTTTATTTTCACCAATATGAATTTTTACCGCGATTGAGGGCAATGCTTTACCGGACAATATGAGCGGTTTACCTCGCTGCAACACCATCTTATGCATGATGGGCTGATCAATTTCTAATTGTGCAGAAACACTAGTACTTAAAAACAAAAGCAAACTCGCTACAACAAACCGCATAAAATTATTTATTGAGATGTTCGAGAAGTAACTGATAACAAAGCCACTCTTGTCTTGGCAAATGAAAAGGGCCTTTAAATAAATTTCCTTTTGCAGTTTGAGAAATACTGCCATCACGGTGCAAATACCCGAACCACTCTCCATGCTCTTTATCATGAAATTTATTATACGCATAATCATGCACCTGCTTATGCATACTCGCATACCGCTCATTTCCAGTTAATAAATAAGCCATCAGGGTTGCTATGATTGTTTCGTTATGCGGCCACCAAAACTTCATATCCTGCCAGTACTCCTGTACAGGCTTATTGTATACATCCCTAAAATACAAAAGCCCACCATGGGTTTCATCCCAACCACGCTTCCACATGTAATCAATCATTTTACAGCCAAGCGCAATTAAGCGCGGATCATTGTTCCTATATTTTGCCTCCTGTAAAATAAACCAACCGCCTTCAATAGCATGTCCGGGATTTAAAGTGCGTCCATCGATATGATCAATAATAGATCCGTCAGGGGCCACTTGCTCCATCACACATTCAATATCGTCTTTTACAAAATATTTTTCGATAGTATCAATCCATCCACTAATTAAATCGTCACAACGAGGGTCTCCAATGGTGTCTCTCAACTGCTGGGCTGTATTCATTAATATCATGGGAACACCAATTCCTACACTAGGTCTTAAACCAGAATACTTAGGCGCTAACAAACCAGGTGTAGTTGCGTATGCTAAACATTTGGTAAACACCTTTCTGGCATTATCAGCAGCCTCCTCGTCGCCACTAGCCTTTGCATAGGCTGCAGCACCTATAACATAAAATGTTTCTGAAAAAAAATATCGACGTTTTCTGATAGGACTACCATCACGCATCACATGAAAAAACATTTGACCATCTGTATCAAAACAATGTTTATTTAAAAAATCGTAACCGAGCTTGGCACCATCTAGCCATTCTTGTTTTTTTTCGATGGTATTATAAAGTGTAGACAAAGTCCATACGGCCCTTCCCTGAATCCAAACTGCTTTGTCATCATCAATTAATGAGCCATCCGCATCACGCATAAATAAATACCCACCGTGCTCCCTATCAAAAGAGCGGGGAAACCAAAATGGGATGGTATCTTCTAATAATTGATGTTTGTAAAAGTGAGCAAGCGAATTAAGCTGTTCTAAATTATATACCATATTGCAATCTTTTTTAGGCAGTTGCCTTTCTTGGTTTTAAAAATAATAATTGAAGTACTATAACAACCAACACAATAACCGCAAGTGCTGCAAAATCTCTATTTAAATTTCCAGCATCTGTAGACTTACCTAAATAATCGGTAATAACAGCCCCAGCAAAAATGCCAGCCGTATTTAATAAGCCATAGGCAGTTGCCCTACTACTTGAAGGAACAAATTGACATAAAATAGGCATATTGTTCGTATCAAACATACCAAAGCCAAAACCAAACATAGATGCAGCAGCAAATACAATTACAATTGAATTGCTATAACCAAGCAATAGTAAGGCAGGTATCATAAGAGATAGCCCCATTGCTCCAATATAAACACGGGCACGTATATTTTGCTGCACCCATTTATCAGAAAAATAACCGCCAACAATAACGCCAAATAAAGAAGACAATGAAATGGAAATGGTGGTTAATGGACCTGCAACAGACATGTCAATATGCAACTTATTAGCAATCAAAGTTGGCGCCCAGTTTTTAATGGCCCATCCTGGAAAACTAGGTACGGCAAAATATAAGATGATGATCCAAAATGAAAATGAGGATAGAAGTCCTGTAACACTTTTAATGATGGAAGTAATACCTTTTTGAGCAGCGGTGCGAATTTCTCTTTTAATATTGTCCTTCAAAAAAAATAACAGTACGACCGCGTATAACATACCAAAGCCACCAAAAAACATAAATGTGTACTGCCAAGAAAAAAGCTTAGCAACCGTCGCACCAAATCCGCCGAGTGCTTGACCCATATATATACCAGACATATGTAGGCCTACGGCTAACGACCTTGTTTTATCGGAATGATAATCTGCAATTAAAGAAAGTCCAGCAGGAATATAGAGCGCCTCACTTAAACCCATTAATGCCCTAAGCCAATAAAGCGTATTAAATGAAGTTGCAAAGCCCATTGCAAACGTAACTAACGACCAAACAAATAAACTTCCAATGATTAATCCTTTACGATTTATTCTGTCCGCAATAATTCCTGAAAAAGAACTCATAGATCCATAAACCCATAAAAAAACGGCCATTAAATAGCCGTAATTAGTGGCCTGACTAAGTTCTGCAATATCCAATTGCATAGAAGGCCGCATGGTAGCAATCATTTGACGATCCATATAGTTTAACAGTGCCACCACCCACAACAGGCCAACTACAATCCAAGGATATTTTTTTGATTCAGTCATGTTTATTTTTTAAAGGACCCGACCCAAATATAAGGAGTTCGTATTCCCGGTTTTATTTCACCAACTGGTAAAAGAATTTTATGATTAAACAAAAAAGTAATCGTTGTAACAGGTGCAGTAAAATTAAGCTGCGCATAAGGGCTCCATGAATTTAAGGCAGGGTCGTAAGCAAGCACATCTTTACTAAACCCAGGATGCGTTTTTTGTAAATTATTTTTGACAACTGTTAGTTCCTTTTTTAAAGTTGTATCTAAAGTTGCAGCAATTTTTGCAGCTAACATTTCAACTTCATGAAACACTACACTTTTATCGCCACCAATAAACAAAATTTTATTATTGTCTATTGCCAGGGCACAAGCAGCAGAAACAGTTTCTGGCAAACTTGCTTTTTGTTTCCAAAAATTATTTTCCACATCAAAAGCATATACTTCTTTGTATATCTTACTAATTCCATTTGCTTCTTTACAACGGCCGCCCATGATATAAATATGTTCATTTGCTATTGCGGCTGCCGTAAAAGCAGTTGGCTGAGGCATGCACGCCTGCGCAGTCCATCCTTTTTTAATATTATTGAGGGCTAGCTTCCATAACTTATTTGAAACCCCTTCCTTATTTGCGCCACCTAAAACATACACTGCATTTTCAGTAGCTACAGCTGCTGCATTTGTAGTAGCAATTGGCAAATGAGGCAATTCAATAATTTCAAAAGATTGTTGTTTACCCTTTTTAATAAAGTAAGCACTACTTAATGGACCATTTTCGTTTTCACCCCCCGCATAAAAAATACCCTCTTTTAATTGAGCAACTGCTGCATACGCAACTTTGCTTGGAAGCCTTACACTACTATCAGTTATAATAAGCGTATCTCCTTTTACATCATATACAAACACTTGGTCATAGTATTTTTTAACACCTCCCTCCCAAGGCAATCCGCAAGGAAAATTATTGCCACCTGCAATAACGATTTGATTAGCCACAACCCCCGAAACAACGCCGGACAAACCCATATGATGCAATCCATTTGGTTGCACAGGTAGTTCGCCACTTTGTTTCCAAGTTATGGGTGCCTCGTATTTTGTTTGTGCTGTAATTGCAACAACAAGGCACAAACAAACAAAAGCAATTTGTATTTTATTCAATAAACCCATGTATACTACAGCGTAATTTTTGAAGCATAGTCACTAAACCCTAAAGCGTCTACGTCGGCACTAAACAGTTTAAATTGCTCATCCGACATATTGGATACTGGAAGTCTAAATTCACCACAGTCCATTCCTATCTTTTTCATATAGGCCTTACCCGTTGCAATGCCTCCGTATTTTCCTAACAATCGAATCATGTCTATCGATTGCTGCTGAAGTGCACGTGCCTTTTCAAAATCATGGTTGTTATATGCATCTATTAAAGACAAGTAAAGCGGTGCAGCATAATTATACGTACTACCCACAGCACCTTTAGCACCAAGTACTAAAGCAGACAACATATTTTCATCTCTACCCCATAACATATCATAAGCACCATTTGCAAAACGCATGCAAGACAAATAATCCATAAAATCTTCATGGGTATATTTAATGCCGGCAAAATTAGACAGCTTGCCATGCACCGCTTGTAATAAATCATACATGGTAATGTGAACACCAGTTAAAACAGGAATATGGTAGTAATAAAAAGCTAAATCCGGAACTGCTTCTCCAATTTCAATACAAGCTTTTGCCAAAACACTTGCATTTGCGGGTTTAAAATAAAAAGGAGTTGTAAAAGCAACCGCTCTTAACCCAATTTGTTTTGCATAAACAGCCAATTCTTTGCAGTCTGCAATACAAGTGCCCCCTAAAAAAGGTATGACTGTAAAATTTAAATTATCCGAAGCAACAGAAGCCCAAGCCTGCATGACTAATTTTTTTTCTGGTAGCGTTAACGAAACGCCTTCTCCCGTAGAGCCACATATAAATGCACCACGCACACCATTTGACAACAGCATTTTATAATAGGCAGGAATAAGTTCTAGATGTAACGACCCATCTTTATGAAAAGGCGTAAACGGTGCTGCAATTAATCCCTCTAAATGTTTCATGTATCTAATTTTATTTCCAACGGTCTATTAATAATTTCATAAAATATCCACCCACCACACTCCGAGCCTGCATACCTACTTGTTTACCAGAAAGCGTTTCATGCCAATCACTTATTGGTACCCTAGAAGAAGTTTCGGTAGCATATAAATAGATGGGGTTAATTAATTTTTGAAAATCTTGGCTATTGGATGCCATACTAGCTGTCCAAATAACCCAATCGCTTTTGGTATAGGTCTTCCTGCTATCGAGCGGCAACCCGTATTTATTTTGAACGGTTAAATAGTAAGCGATTTCTTTTATATAAACTTCGGGAGCAAATAAATGAAGGCCTAATAATTGATCCCACACTAAATTATATTTCTGACTCCAAGTATTTCCTTTGTCAAAAGTTAACGCATAATGATCTCCAACATCAGCAAGACCTACCCATTTAGAAGCGTAATCTTTTGCAATAGCAGCATACTTCGCTGCAATAGCCGGCATACCCATTTTGGAGGCCATTTGTGCGTAAGCGCCGATTCCAACAATAGCTTTTATAGATAAATTGGCGTTACGCGATAAATGACCGGCAAAATCGTCAGTACAAAGTTGGTTAACAGGATCTAAGCCATCGTTAACTAAAAAATTTACCCAGGTGGACAATGTTTTCCAATGCGGTTTAGCAAAAGAAATATTGTTTTCAGCTTTACAAATGGCAGCCGTTAATAAAATCATATTACCTGCTTCTTCTACGGGCATATCTGCTGGATAAGTTTGCCCATTGGCAAGCGGATAGGTCCCTAAATCATGCGCTGGAAAAGGTTTGGTCCATTTACCTATTTCAGAATATTCAATTAAGGGCTCAACCATTCCCTTTAATAAAACCGGATTGTACAGCAAACTTAGTGGCGCTGATGGATATGTTACATCAACTGTCCAAATAGATCCGTTGCTAAAGTTTTCTTTTTGTGGAAATAAAAGCTGGTCATGAGGACCTCTAATGGTATTATGTGCCGCAAGTGACTGCCTATATGCTGTAACACATAAAGAGGCATAGTCAGTTCCGCCGCTTTTTGAAGCGCTGCTATATAAATTTTTATCAAAGACATTACATAAAGCATCTACCCGCTTGTAATCTTTATCAGCGGCATAGATTAACTGCTCCATAGTTTTATATTTCTTTTTCCACCATGGATCTAAGTTTGAACCATAATATTGAACCGATTTTATTTCATCATAGGAGAGCATTATCCTATCTGTTACCACAGTTCTTGGTTGCAGTTTTTGTAAGATTTTTACAGTTAGATAATTGTCTGCAACTTTATTATTTTGAGTAACCCCCGCCACTTCTTGTAATAAATCATCGCTACGTCTATTTAACAAAACAGCTCTATTACTAGCTGTTGACAAATAGGCATAACCCCAATCGATGCGTAGATCATCTCCCGATTTTGCGAGTATATGTTGGTTCGCAAGGCCAGTTTTTAAATACTTAATGTTCTCATATTTACCAGCACTTGTAATTTCTACTTGACCAGACCGGTCTTTAGCTATCGAAGCACTTACCCCAAATAAAATTTGAATATCATGGCTCTTATTATCGGTAGTACTTGATGAAAAACCAATGTAGGTAAGCGGCCTAGACAATACATCCAAATTGTTAGCCAGTAGTGGAGATAAAAAATCTATCGAAACTACCACCGGACCGCAACTCATTTTATAGGATGTTTTAGTAGCAGTAACGGTAACAGATTCCTGCTTGGCTAACTTAATGTTTGTAAAGTTTTTTTGTGCATACAGCCCTGCATCAAGCCACGCATATCCTTGTGTATTGATGCAATGCATAGCTAAAATATTTTCGCCTCTATGTAAATACTTTTTTATAGAATCTTCAAGCGCGTAGGTTTTAACAGATGTTACATAACAGTTGCTGCAACTATAAATTTTATTACCATTGAGATACACTTCTACATCTTCATCATACCTAAGTTTTGCTAGCAAATTGTCAATAGCAGCGCCATCATAGTTGAAAGTTCTACGAACCCAAATTTCTTTGGTATCCCAGGCTGTTGCAAAATCATTGTCCCAACCTTTGCCAAATGGAAGTTGACCAGTTTTCCAATTAGAAGGGGTATAGTTTTGCTGATTCCAATTATTAGCGGGCTTTTCAAATGTATACAAACAAGTGGTAGAGCCTGCTTCACCCACAGCAGCAATAGGTGTGCTTGGTAGTTGTAAATCACCTAAAATTTGGTATTGGACACCATCCACTTTCGCATAGCCAATTAACCCTTGATCATATCCAGACCAGTGTTTGGTATTTGATGTATTTACTTGATCCGAAAAAGACCAAACACTAAAGTAAGGATTGTGCGTTACAAGCGGATATGCTGGCATTTTATGAATCTGCGCATAGGTAGCACAAACAATAAATACAAAACCAACAAAAGCTACATACTTTTTCATAAAGGGTTTATTCTATACCCCAATGTAAAAAACAATGCTTAAATAAACAATCTAAAAATTAACTAAAACGTCATTATTTTGGCGCTTTCCTGGAGTAGATCTACCAAATGCAACTTGCTTTGATAATAAAGTTGATAACTGGGTTACAATTTGGGGATTTTCGACAGCAATATTGTTTTGCTCTTTAGGATCTGTGCGCAAATTATATAATTGAATGACAGGTAAATTTAGCTTATTTGCTGCCGCTTCTGTTGGCGCACTCCAACCACCCGACCCGCGTGCAAAAATTAATTTATAATCTCCATTACGCATGGCAAACTTGCCATCAATAGAGTGATGTATAATATTTTCGCGCGCATAACCGCTTGCATTATTTAATAAAAGAGGCATTAAACTATAACTATCTTCCGCTTCATTAGTTTGAAGTTTTTTACCAAGCATATTTGAAACTGTTGCATAAAAATCTGTAAGAGAAACAGTTTTATCCGAAACAGTATTGGGCTTTATAACACCAGGCCAATTTATTATCAATGGAATTCGGTGACCACCTTCAAAAATATCTGCTTTTGCACCCCTAAAACCTGCGCTTACATCATGTCCAGCAGCAATTAAAGTTTTAAAATCGGCAGAAGGTGAAGCACCATTATCACTTGTAAAAACAATGAACGTATTCTCTAACATACCAACCTCCTTAATGGCATCAACAATTTTTCCAACCATTGCATCTGTCATTAAAACAAAATCTGCATAGGCATTGATACCTGATTTTCCATCAAATTGTTTGGAAGGCAAAATAGGTGTATGTGGCGCCGTTAATGGCAAGTACAAAAAGAAAGGCGCTTTACTATTTTTTTGATCCTGAATATACTCAACAGCTTTTTGTGTAAGGTCGGTTAAAACATTTTTATGCTGTAACCCTTTGGCAACAGGGCCTTCACGCCAAAAGCCAGCACCTTTATTTTCTTTTATAGAGTCAATAAATGGTGAAGTAACCCGCTGGTTTTCTATATATACGTATGGTGGAATATCTAATGAAGCGCTAATGATATAACTATATTTAAATCCAATACTATTAGGACCAGCTGTTAATGTTTTAGAAAAATCTATCTGATTTTTTGTGTTTTTTTGCCATCCAAGGCCTAAGTGCCACTTTCCAATACAAGCGGTATTGTAACCATTATTTTTAAAAAGTGTTGCAACCGTATGTCTGTTATTGGCAATCAAGGCGGTATCATAACTCCACAAAACACCATTTTGTAAATGGGTACGCCATGCATATCTGCCGGTTAAAATTCCATAACGTGTCGGTGTACAAACAGCAGAGCCGCTATGTGCATCTGTAAAGCGCATGCCACTTTTTGCAAGTGCGTCTATATTGGGTGTATTTATTTTGCTAGAGGTGTTAAAAACAGAAACATCCCCAATACCTAAGTCGTCTGCCAGTATATAAATAACGTTTGGCTTTTTTTGTTGACCAAAACATGTTGAACTGAAAAACAAAAAAACCGATAAACAAAACAACCGCATCAAATAATTTTTGTACTAAATATACAAATAATCAAACTTAACAATACTAATAGATGTTAGTATACATAAAAGGGGTAATTTTGAACTGAATTCAATCCAATAATTACAATGATTCATAAACTTGTAAAAGACGCGGCAACAGCAGTAGCAGACATCGCAGATGGTAGCACACTCATGTTAGGTGGCTTTGGCCTTTGTGGCATTCCAGAAAATTGTATCCAAGCAATTTTAGAAAAAGGTGCTACCAATTTAACCTGCATTTCAAACAATGCGGGTGTGGATGATTTTGGTATTGGACTTCTGCTACAACAAAAAAGAGTTAAAAAAATGATATCGTCTTATGTAGGCGAAAACGAGGAGTTTGAAAGACAATTACTTTCTGGCGAATTAGAAGTGGAACTAATACCACAAGGAACACTTGCATTTAGATGCATGGCCGCAGGTTATGGTATGCCAGCCATATTTACACCCGCTGGTGTTGGTACCGAAGTAGCTGTTGGAAAAGAATCCAGAATTTTTGATGGCAAAGAATATTTATTGGAAACTGCATTTAATGCAGATTTTGCCATAGTAAAAGCTTGGAAAGGTGATACCGATGGCAACCTCATATTTAAAAGCACTGCGCGCAACTTTAATCCGCTCATGGCCATGGCTGGCAAAATCACCATTGCCGAAGTTGAAGAATTAGTTGAGCCAGGTATACTTGATCCCGACCAAATTCACACACCCGGCATTTATGTGCACCGAATTTTTGAAGGAAAAAATTATGAGAAAAGAATTGAAAAACGCACCACCAGTAAATAAAAT
>JBMSJE010000046.1:0-13490 GCA_049418605.1 Sediminibacterium sp.
TTAACGGGCGCTTTCTTTGCCACAGGTTTCTTTCCAGTAGAAGCTTTCTTCTTAGCAGGTGTAGCCTTCTTCTTAACTGGTTTTTTAACAGGCTTTCTCTTTTTACTACTTGATTTTTTGCCTTTCTTAGACCTTTTAGATTTGCTTGTTGGCTTTTTTTCTAGGGCATCAATGACCGGCGATGTAGTGGGGTATCTGTAATTGACTAGGTCTAGTTTATCAAAAATAACAGTCTCTGTTTTTAACTGTTGGGTGGTTAAGTCAATGAGTAATTGAGGGTCAAAAGAGTAATCTTTGTAACGCATTTCAAAGTGCAAGTGTGGTCCTGTTGAGTGTCCGCTTGTTCCGCCAAGGCCAATGTGCTGTCCACTTTTTACGTATTGATTTTCGGCAACATCTATTTTACATAAATGTCCATAAATCGTTTCTAATCCATTTTTATGTCTTATAACGACGCAGTTTCCAAAACCTGATTTATTAAACTGTGCGTACCTTACAACACCATCAAACGCAGCAACTATGGTGTCTCCAATGTTTAAATTTACATCTAAGCCATGGTGCTGTCTGCCCCATCTTTTTCCGTATTCCGAATTTATTTTACCATACCAGGTTAATGAAAATTTTTCATCCTTATTAATTAAAGGCAAATAAATTTCTTCGGGCAAATCATTGAACTCTACACTATCGTATACAAATGTGATGTCGTTGACCCAATCTTTTGTATAAATAGAATCGGTAGATAGTAAAGAGGTAGTTATAGCATTAGCACTATCAGCGGGTAAGGCAGGTGTTGAGATCCAGTTTTTTTCACTTAAAATAATTGGATCTGGAATAGGGTTGTAATAGATGCTTCTTACTGGCCTTCTGCTTCTTTTTGATTTCCTTTTTTTACTGCTTTTCTTTTTTTTGCTTGTTGGCTTTTTTGAACTGCTAGTTTTTTTCTTGACTGGTGCTTTTTTCTTGGCAGGCGCTTTTTTTGAAGTTGTTTTTTTTGGGGTAGAAGACTTTTTCTTTTGTGCAAATCCCTCAGGGGCAACAACGCTTATAGCCACCAAAATGGTTAAAACCGCTATAATTTGACGTATGAAACCCTTAAAACGCATTATAATTTAATTAGTTATGGAAACAATGGAGGCCAAGATACTAAAATCTAATAAAAAGGGGGGTATTAAGCAAAATCAGTACAAAACTTGCAAAATCTTAACCTTTTGCAAACATTTCAGGTAGCATTTTGTTTAAGTTCTATAAAACAGCTTTTCATGAAAATTGCACAAAAATTAGCCTTTTTTGTCCTTGTATTTGGCCCTCTTTTTGTTCTGGGGCAAACCACTGGAAAATTAAGTGGTAGTATATACAACAAAAAAACACAGCAAAGAGTAGTTGGTTTAACGGTTCAGGTAATTCCCGGAAATACTAAAACGATTTCTGATAGCCTTGGGAATTTCAGGTTCACGCAACTAAAGCCGGGTCCTTACACGTTGGAAATATCGGGGCTTGGTTTTAAAACAAAACAACTTAACAATATACCCGTTACTACTGGTAATGAAAATAATATTCAAATAGAAATAGAGGAAATCGTTAATCAGTTATCAAATGTTACAGTAACTAGTCGAAGAAGTTCTGCAAAAGCGGCAACACTGGAAAGTCCATTAAGTATTCAGCGCTTAACTACCGAAGATATTAAAAACAACCCCGGTGGTTTTTTTGATATTAGCAGGGTCATACAATCTTTACCAGGGGTAGGCGGCGGTGCAGCAGGAGGTACATTTAGAAACGATATTATTATTAGAGGCGGAGCCCCAAGCGAAAATGTTTTTTATTTAGATGGAATAGAAATTCCAATTATTAATCACTTTGGTACTCAAGGAAGTGGTGGTGGACCTGCTGGTATTTTAAATGTACTCTTAATTGAGGATGTAAAATTGAGTACTTCTGCATTTGATGCGAAATACGACAATGCACTTAGTAGCGTATTTCAATTCAAGCAAAAAAATGGTAACCCCAATAAATTTCAGGGTAATGTGCGCTTAAGTCTTACAGAAAATGTACTTACACTTGATGGCCCTATGTCTAAAAAAACAACTTTTGTGGCGTCTGCTCGTAAAAGTAGTTTAGGTATACTTGCTGGATTACTTAATTGGTCTTTTTTGCCTAACTATTCCGATTTTCAGTTTAAAACTACCACGCGAATTAATGATAAAACAACATTAACATTTCTTGGTGTGGCGGCTATTGACAGGTTTAAATTTATCACCCCCGATAGTTTAACGGCCGAAAATCAGTATGTGCTTGGTAATAGTCCAACCATTGATCAAAATAGCTATACGGTAGGCGCTACTCTTAAAAAAATTATCCCCAATGGATATTGGAATTTGAGTGTTAGTAGAAATTTTTTAGACAATCAGGCTAATAAATTTGAAGACAATAAAAATCCTACCGAGCAGCAGCGTACGCTAAAAATAAATAGTATTGAAGCGGAAAATAAAATTAGATGGGATGTTACTAAAAATTACGACAACATTACCTTAAGCTATGGCTTAACAGGGCAATTGGTTAGATTCGATAATGATTTTTTCCAAGTTTTAAATAAGTCTACTAACCCACTCATTTATCCTTCATTGGTTATTCAAAGCAAAACCAATACAAATTTTTTCCGTTACGGCGGATTTGCTCAAATTGGCACACGTGTATTTAATGATAAATTATCGCTCAGTGGTGGACTTCGAATGGATGCAAATAATTTAAGTAATAGTGAATCCAATCCGTTACAGCAATTGAGTCCTAGGCTTAGTGCTAGTTTGGCTATTTCAGATGTACTTAGGTTCAATGCGAGTTATGGTATTTATTATAGATTACCAACCTATACGCAACTAAATTTTAGCAATAGTAGTACGGGTGAAAAAACAAATCCTGGTGCATATATTCAATCAACCCATTATGTTGCAGGTTTTGAATACCTACCAAAAAACACAACTAGAATTACCGTGGAAGGATTCTATAAATCATATAGTAATTATCCAGTTAGTATTAATGATGGTATAAGTATTGCAAACAAAGGATTGGACTTTGGTGCAATTGGTAATGAGCCCATCGCGCAATTTGGAAAAGGTAGGGCTTATGGCTTTGAATTTTTTGCACAACAAAAATTAACCAAAAACTTTTTTGGTGTATTGAGTTATACTTTTTACAGAAGTGAATTTACAGGGCTGGACAAAAAATTTGTTTCGGCAAGTTGGGATAATCGTCAGCTTATTAGTTTGACAGCTGGATATAAGCTTCCCAAAAACTGGGAAATTGGTTTAAAGTTTAGATACCAAGGTGCTGCTCCATTTACACCGTATAACGAACCATTAAGTAGAGCTAATTATTTAGCTATTGGTTCTGGTATTTTTGATTATTCTAAAATCAACTCTCAGCGACTTTCGGCATTTAATGCGGCGGATATACGAATTGATAAAAAGTGGAATTTTAAAAAAACAACGCTTGATTTTTATATCGATATCACCAACTTTTATGGTTCAGAGGCCAAGGAAGCAGATTTATATACCTTTAAAAGAAATGAATCAAATACAGCATTTGTAACTTATGATGGAAAACCATTAATGCCGGATGGTAGTAACGCTATACCTGTATATTTAAAAAATTCTCAATCAACAATACTACCTAGTATTGGACTCATTATTGAATTTTAAAAATCTAATTTCCAGAGTTGATCGTAGTAGTCGATACCTGGGGTTGAAGAGCCCAATACATATAATTCGGACCCTGCTGTAATTAAAATGGCAGGGCCAATTTTTTTATCTAAAACGCCTATATACCATTTGTCGTTGAGTGAATCGTAAATGTCAAATCTGGTTTTATCATCGCCGCTATCCGGGAAGAAAACAATATAGTTGCCAAGTTTTCCCATACTGTTCGTGCTAAATGATCCGGGCTGAAATAGACAATGAAAAGTTGTTCCTTTTCCACCGAGTAAATCCAGCATTTCTACTTCATTTGTAATGCCTTTATCTGTGATACCTCCTGCCCAAAGTGCCTTACCTCTTAATCCAACAGAAGCGAGTGCATATTTTGCTTTACTCATACTAGATACGCTCCAACTATTTGTTTTTGGTTCATAGATATCAATATTGTTAAATGGCGAACCGCCGATATTACTTGTAGCACCTCCCGATAAATAAATGCTTCCTTGAACGCTCGTTGCTGCAATACTTACCCGGGCTTGGCTTAGTGTTTTACTGCTCCATTTTTCTGACAAATAATCATACATATATACCGCGGTTCCGCCAGCAAATAAAACTTTATTTCCCTGAGAAATGGCCGTGTATTGTCCCGCTTTTGGTAGCTCTGCTGTTGTCCATTTTTGATCTACGATATCATATATATCAACTCGTGTAGTGGCCGATGCATTGCCTTGAAGTGCAGTGCCACCACCAAAAAATACTTTGTTACCAGCAACAGCTGCGGCAACGCCCCATTTTTTTTGACTTAGCTCGGTGGTAGACCAGTCTTTTGTTGTAATATCGTAAATATCTACTCTTGATGTAAAATTGGGTCCAGGCCCTGTTGGAGGGTATCTTCCTCCCGCTAAAAATATTTTATTACCTAAAAAAGCAACACCAGATACTTTTCTTTTTTCAGAAAGTGATCCCACAGGGGTTAACCTTGCCCCAATGAGTTGCCTATTGGTTGCCACTATATTTAATTGTGTGGTGTCTTTTTTTACATTTCCATCATTATCGGTAACACTTAATTCAAAAATATATTTTCCGGCTAGCAGTCCAGTAACGGATGATTGTGCTTTGTTTGGATTTGTGATTACAATACCAGCATTAATTGGAAAAATAATTTGCCAATTATATTTTGTGATAGTGCCATCCGGATCATAAGATTCTGATCCATTAAGCGTAATAATTTCCGGATTGGTACTGCAATTTGATAAATCGTAAGGTATATTTTGTTGGAGGCCAGCATTTGCAACAGGCGGAACACCCGTTGCTTCATTGACCTGAACTAAAACAGTGTCTCTATCAATAAGACCGGTTGCATCTTTAACCCTGAGTTCAAATAGATGACTCCCCGCAGTTAGTTTAGTGACATCTGTTACTGCGTTTGCTGGCGAAGTATATGTTGGGTTGCCGGTTCCTTTAATCCTTGTCCATAAATAATCTCTAATGTCGTTGTCTGGATCGGAAGAGGAGCTTCCATCAAGTGTAACTGAATGAGTAGGAAGTTGAATTGTTTGATCGAGTCCAGCCTGTGCATCGGGTGGTCTAGCAATTTTTGTTTTATCTACATAAATGGTAAGGGTATCTGTTGCGGTTATTTTAAAATTATTGGTAACCGTTAATTCAAAAACATATGTACCTTCTGTAAGTTTTTTAATCCATGTTGATTTTGATGAAGGGTCAATGATAGTATTGTTTGCTGGACCACTTAATTTTATCCATTTGTAATTTGTAATATTTCCATTGTTATCGTACGATTTACCTCCATCAATAAAGGCAGAGTCTTTTGGTAATACAATGGATTGGTCTTTGCCTGCATCTGCAACCGGGGCTGTTTTTATAGTACCTCCATCTTCGTAGGAGAGATCTTTGGCGCAACTGTTAAACATGAGCCAGCATATGCATACCCAATAATAAAATATAGAAGCTGGCTTCTTCATTGATTTAAAGGTAATAAAATCCATAGATTATATTAAATTGCTTCAAATACCAGTTATGCGTATACTTTTATTTATCCTATTTACTGTTTGTTCTAGCACATTGTTTGCGCAACAAACAACGGTTTCAAAGAAAATGAACACCGGAAAATATGTTTTGGTCATTCATGGTGGCGCTGGCACACTCAATAAAAGCCAGTTTACTCCAGCACTGGAGGCAAAGTATAAAAGTGGACTGGATAGTGCATTAGTTGTAGGTAATACCATTTTAGAAAAAGGAGGAACCGCTTTAGACGCCGTTGAAGCAACTGTTAAAGTGTTAGAAAATAATCCGCTTTTTAATGCCGGTAAAGGTGCAGTATTTACAAATGAAGGCATTAATGAACTCGATGCAGCAATCATGGATGGAAAAACCTTAGCAGCAGGTTCTATTGCGGGTGTACGAACCATCAAAAATCCAATTACTGCTGCAAGAGCAGTGATGGAAAAATCGGAACACGTTTTTTTAAGTGGAAGAGGTGCCGAAGCTTTTGCTGCTACACAAGGTATTGAAATAGTTGACCCTTCTTATTTTTATACACCAGAAAGATGGAGGGGGTTGCAGCGTGCAAAAGAGCGCGACTCAATAGATCAATTAAAAAAAATAAGTCAAACAGCTTACAATAATGAAATTGATAAGCAGCGCCGTAAAGATAAATATGGAACTGTTGGAGCTGTTGCACTTGATACCCATGGTAATTTAGCTGCTGCTACAAGTACCGGCGGTATGACCAATAAAAAATGGGGTAGAATTGGTGATGCACCCATTATTGGGAGTGGTACTTACGCAAATAATAAAACGGTTGCTATTAGTTGCACAGGATGGGGTGAATATTTTCTAAGACTTGTGATGGCAAAAAGTATTAGTGATCGAATGGAATTTGGCGGACAAAGTTTAACACTCGCTTCTGAAACACTTGTTATGAAAGAGCTTCCAGCACTTGGTGGAGATGGTGGACTTATTGCAGTAGATAAAAATGGAAATATCGCACTTCCTTTTTGTACCGAAGGTATGTATAGAGGCTTTATTAAAAAAGAAAGGCAAGGCGCTGCTGTTGTAAAAGATATTTTAATTTTCAAATGACATTTCCAGTAAAAGTTCCATACACGGTTGGGCCTGATATTGTAAAATATGAAGGGCCAGTATTTAATGCTGATCCTGACCCCGCATATCTACTAGAAAAAAAGAAGGAGCTTGAATTAAATGAGCGTCATATTTGCGGAAGTATAGGTAATGATTATTTACATCACCTTAATGCCTTTTGTGGCTTTGATGCAAATACCAAACTACCAGAAATTTGTGTTGGGTTGGAAGAAGACGTTGCTATTTTAAAAGACGGATATTTACAGGCGATAGGTTTTTGTTTTCCAAGCGGCTTTTATCCGGCACAAAAATTAGGACTTTCTTTTTTTGATATGCACCTCCCGGTAGGTGATGGAGAAACCTTAAGACGCTCTAGTGAAAAAGTGTCGGCTCTAATTTCAAAACAAGATGCCATGTTTAGAAGGTATGTTTGGACACTTACATCGCTGCCATCTTTAAGTCAATTGCCAATTTATCATAAGCCAACCCCTCAATCAATTAATGATTTATATTTTAGAACCGAAACTCAAACAACAGTTGGTATTGGTGGTGATATTTGTTTGTTTTTTGTAAAAGTAGAAATGCATCCATTGCAGCAGGTATGGGATGACCCTGAAAAGCGAACGTTGATTACCCAAAGCATACATTCAATGTCGGAAGCGGTGTTAGATTATAAAAATTTAGTATATATAAAAAGCATTATTTGATTGGGATTTATTGGATAGATAGGTTTTAAAGGTTTTCGGGAGATTTTCACTAAAAATTTAGTTCATTGGTTAAATTTATTAACTGTTCATTCATAATAGATTAACTTTATTAGTGATATTATCACTGAATTTTAACCGTAATTAATACATATGCTTTTCAAGTCTAAATTGATTGTTTTACTCTCATTTATTTTGAGCATTTATCAAGTAAACCTATATGCGCAAAATAAAGTAGTGGTAACCTTAAAGGGTTTGAAATCTGGCGACACGGCCCTACTTCGAATACAAAAGAGTGGAGAGTCCTATAAATTCAAATATGTTGGCGGAACTGGATCGGATATAATCCACACATTTGATACTTTGTCAAATGGTAAATGGGCATTATCGGTTGATGCTAAATCTTATATTTTTCCTACTGCGTCAGTAATTGAACTAAATAATAACTCATTTGCTAGCACTATTCAATTAACAAAATCGCCTGTTGATAGTAATTTCAACTATCAGTGGCAAGATGATAGCAGTTATGTTGGACATGCGCAACAAGCGTATATTAATGATAAGGTTGAAATAGTCGTTTTAGGTAAAGCAGAAAAAGTGCCTGATGATTTTAATGGAATTCAGCTATTGTATACTTATGGTTTTTTACTTAATGATTCACTTTCTAAGTGGACAACAGAAGAAGCGTACAGGCTTTATCAGAATATTTCAAAATTCAATTTTAGAAAATTTGGTGAAAAAGATTCTGTTTTTGTAAGAGCTAAGATATGTATAACGGATCAATTTATTTCAAGGGATATAGAATTTAGAACAGTGAATGGCGTGGATATCATTACAATTTCTAGAGCAGCATTTACTTATGCCTCTCCGTTAGTTGTTACATTAGATGGTGTTAAAGGTAAATACTTTTCAAAACGACTATTTGGAGCATGTGTTTATTATTACACAGACAAAGGAGTAAATGGTGGCAGAATTAATGAGATTGCTAAAAGTAGATATGGACTTGAATTTTTACCTCCGAGTGATTTGATAAAGACTCTTATGGGTGAAGATCAATCAAATTTTCAGGAATTTACAAGTGATGAAAAAATTATCATTTTATCTATGCTTGAAGAGTTTCCAGATGCGATGCAAAGACAAAGTGGGCTTAAATATTTGATTCGAAGAATTAATGGCCAAGTCGATTATAGAATGCCATCGGCATCTGCAATAGCGTTTACTGGTATAAATACCATAGAATTTATGGAAATGGCCTTTAATGGTCAGGATATTCAATTTATGCAAAGACTTGTTCTTCATGAAAAGGCCCACTTTTTATGGGAATATACATTTGATGCCATAACAAAAAGTGATTGGGCAACATTAGGTGGATGGAAATTAGATCCAACAACTTTATCAGGATGGTCTACTAATAACACCACAGAGTTTGTTTCTGCCTATGCGCATTTAAAAAATCCAAACGAGGATATGGCAGAATCAATTGCATTTTATATTACAAATCCAGATGCACTAAGAAGTAGATCGCTTAAAAAATTTGAATTTGTAAGAGATAGAATTATGCAGGGATCTAGATATATATCAGTGATTAGGCCAGATCTCACTTTTCAGGTATATAACTTATATCCAGATTATAATTATCCAGGCAAAATCAAACGTACAAAGCTAGAAGTCATTGGAAAGGATACAGCTGATAAAATCATAAGATTAGAAATTGAGCTTACAATCCAAAATTCTAAATTAGATGGAGCAAAAGAAGCTTGGACAAGGTTTTCAAGTACTATCGGCACTTTTAAGGATATATCTCTAAGACCAATAAATGATACCGGTAATATTTTGGTTGGAGAAATGCCTCTTTCAAAATTTGCAAAAAGTGGTTATTGGAAAGTAGACCAAATTGGTACACGTGATGCAAATAATAATGCTAGATATGAAAACAACACAAATTTTGGGTTAAAGTGTTTTGTCAATAATCCTTTGGAAGATGTAACCCCTCCATTATATATTCAGGGTTCACTCAGGATGGATACTTTAATGGAGAAATTTATTAGTTTGGATGGCAGAACTGCAAGTCAAAATTGTGGATCTTGTGCCGATACGCTAAAGCCAACTCAAGCCGTTAAGGTGAGCTTTAAAATAGAAGAAAAAAATACGATCAATCCATATGGAAGAGTATTTGCTAATATTGATTTCCCTACTCTTGATAGTACCGATAAGTATAACATAAAGCCTTATAGTTTATTTGCTCAAATTGCAGGAGAGGGTATTTTAAATGATAAACGTGACAGTACAAAAACAGCTCAATTTTATTTCCCTATTCCAGATTATTACCCTAGTGGTTATTATTCAATTACCTCTTTGTCTATGCAGGATATTGCATTGAATGAGCGAATGGTTTATTTAGACAAGGATACTGCCAATAAGTCTTTATTTATGCCGCCGCCAGGTAATATTCATCAGCGGGCTTTACGGGATAGTGTTTATATTAAAACTAAAACACCTGACTATAAAGCACCTTTACTCGATATTAACAGAATAACAATTAAAGCAACACCTACTAATCCTAGTGCTCCAAATGGTGAAACCTTATTTGAGATGTGGGTATGGATCAAAGACACTTCGGATTTTGTTAACAATGCATCTGGTTTTGCAAGTGGCTATTACAGTCTTAGAGATCCACAGGGACTAGAGCATTATTTTAATATTGACGGTAATGGAAGTTCTTATAATAATATTTTTAGCGACTCATCTAAATATGTTTACAAACAGTATTACGCCAAAACACTTTTACCTGTCGGGTCTCCGCCAGGATTATGGGGTGTATCATCAATTGTTGTGATGGATCAGGCTCATAATAAGCGATATTATTCATTTACTGAGATTGTTCGGTTTGATGTTGAATTATCTAAAATTTTGCAAGTGACCCCTTATATCGAGATTCTTGGTAAAAAAGTGAATGTAAAAAATCAAGACTCAGCAACCGTGAAATTTGGCTGTAAAGATTGTAAAACACAGAACTATAGGCTAAATATATATAGTAACATGGGTGGTAAAAATGCAGTATTTGAAGGAAAAATGGCTACTGACACCATTACTTTAAATAGTATTAATCTTAAAGGAGTAAATGATGGAATTTTATATGCAACTGTTATGATGTTGGATTCAACTAAAGCATTGATAGGTTTGGGTAAAGCTATTTATACAAAAGATGCAACGCTTCCTACTAATTATAATCTTACTCCAAACAGGTCATTACTTGGTAAGAGTAATTTGGATTCGTTTATAGTTGCTATTAAATCTGTGGAAATTAATAGTTCAAATCTGGTGGTGTTAAAGCAAACAACTATTAATCCGGGAAGTACCGGGCAAATAGGAGACTCCATTGTTCTTAATTCTATAAGAAATATCTATACAGCCAATCTTCCAGTTATTAATTCTACTTCACAGAATGGAAGTGGTAATTATTTTAATGTAGAATTTGAAGGAGGCATGCCTACTGCATTAATGAATACTGGATTTTATGATTCTACACTCAAAATTCCAAAATCTATATTTGATAAACTTGCGGATGGTACCATCGAAATCAAGTTAATTTCTACAGATTCACTGGGTAATAGTGGTTTATCTGTTTCGCAATTTATTTACAAAGACACCAAAGCGCCAACATTAAGCATAGTGAATGACAGTTTGGTGGGCCTAAAAAAGTATGTGAAATTAGTGTCTGATGAATTTATTTCAAACACACCTACTGTTTCTGATTTTGTAGTTTCAAACGGAGTGATAAATACTGTTACTAAACTAAATAGTAAATCATTTGGATTGTTGATTACAAAAAATTGTAACGATACCCTATCTATTCAATTGAATAATTCCGTTTTAAAAGATTCGGTTGGCAATACAAGTACTGTATTTAATGTAAAAGTTGCCGATATAGTGAAACCAGCAACACCTCTTATAACATCGAGTAAAGGGGCTGCTATTTGCGCTGGCGATAGTTCGGTTTTAACCGCTTCTTCAACCTCTGGTACTTTTGCTTGGTCTAATAATGGGGTAGCTATTGCTAATGCAACATCCAAAACCTATGCTGCATTAAGTGCGGGTAATTATAAAATTGTAAATACAGATAGCAAGGGTTGTGCAAGTGAATCAAGCGGCTTTACTGTTAGCGTTAATCCACTGCCCGCAAAGCCAGTGATTAGTTGGTCTGGTGTTCAATTTGCGACCACAGCTACTGGGGTTAATTATCAGTGGCTATTAAATGGTACGGCAATTTCAGGTGCAACAGCATCAACACACAAACCATTAAATACTGGTGATTTTAAACTTCGCGTAACGGATCCAAATGGCTGTATAAATGTGAGTGATAGTTTTAAATTGGTTGTAACCGCAATTGGTAATTTAGTAACTACACCAGCAAGCAATATAGCAACGGTATACCCTAATCCTGCTACAAACCGAGTTGTATTAGAGTTTGCAACCTTGCCAACTATAAATTTAAATTTCCAGCTCGTTTCTCCATCCGGAAATGTTCTTTCTTCCACAACTTGTAGAAATAAAGTTAACATCATTGATGTGAGTGATATACAGTCGGGAACTTATTTTATCAAGGTAATTGGTAAGAAATATGATCAGGTAAAAAAAGTATTAATTAAGAAGTAATTGCGTTATGAAAAATTTATTATATACTATATTATTGGTAGGACTTTTTTCTTGTGAAAAAGCGGCGCCCGAACAAAAAATTGTTTTCACAATGGATGCTGTTAACAATAGTACAGCTACTGGAAGTAGCTTTCCTGTTGCAATTACCCTTACATCGGCAATGCCATCGCAAGGCATTAAAATTGAAGCCACTACTGTAAACCAGGGAAGTGGAGCAACTTTACCACAAGGGGCTCCATATAGTACTTCAAGTGCAAAAAATACAATCGTTATAAGTGGTCTACCTCAGCAACAGTGGTGTAATGTTACCATTAAAGTAACTTCTAATAATACGAGTACCAATACCGATAGTCAAAGCTTCACGGTTGTTTATAAGTAGAAAGGAATTGAGATAAGCAAAAGCCCTTAACACCATAAATGTTAAGGGCTTTTGCTATATATTATTTTTCGGCTAATCCATCATTAAAGCCTTTGCACCAGCAACCACCATATTCCTCCTCATTTTCTGGGAATCCAATGGGTGTAAGTGTTGCGAATTTCATGCTACCAGCATTTTTTATTGCAAATTCTTTCGCTTCTCCGCAATTTGATGGAACTTTATCATTTTTTCCGTAAACGCTGTTATTTATTTTCATTAGCCTAGCAGTCCTTGCAACTTCCTTGCCTTTTAAATACCAACTGTAATTTGGATTCGATATTGATATTTCGTCACACTTTGTTGCTGAGTTAGCTAAGGAATTAAGCTTTTCATTATCATTACTTCCGCAACCAATGGCAAATAGTGATACGAATAGAAGAGAAATGTAGTTTTTCATTTGATTTTGTTTTTAAAGTAATTATGAATTTATATTAAATATACAAAAATTATAATACGATAAAACATTTTGTTGTTTAGTCTAGCGGTTAGGCCCATTTTTTACAGTGTTAATGCTATTCATTAAATGTTTGAGAAGGGGAAGGAATAAAATATTATAAAAAACATGAAAAAATTATAAAAATGGTCAATGTTGTTTGGCAAGGATCTATTTGAATTTGCCAGACAAATTTTGAATTCATAAAATAATGAGCATGCGAATATTGTCTGGCAAGATTGAGACCATCCACAAGTAATGAAAATCACAGGATATTAAATGCAATTGACGTTACAGAACCATTTCAGGACTAGTACAGATATAGAATAAATCTTATAGATATGAAGAAAGATGGCTACTAAGAACCCATTTGCTGTACTTTCAGTTACAGGTATTAAAAAACCCCTTGATAATCAAGGGGTTTTACTCATTTTAAGCGGACCGGACGGGACTCGAACCCGCGACCTCCGCCGTGACAGGGCGGCATTCTA
>JBMSJE010000047.1:0-13311 GCA_049418605.1 Sediminibacterium sp.
CTAAAAAAGTAGCAGCGCCTGTAAAAAAAGCGGCTCCTGTTAAAGCTGTTGCACCTGCTAAAAAAGTTGCAGCACCTGTTAAAAAAGCGGCTCCTGTTAAATCAGTGCCTGCAAAAGTTGCAGCGCCAGTTAAAAAGGCGGCACCTGCACCTAAGGCACCTGCTCCAAAACCAGCGGCTAAACCAGCTGCTCCTGTTAAAGCAGCAAAGCCTGCAAAAGTTGCAGCCGTTAAAGCGCCTCCTGCAAAAGTGATTGTAAAAACTGCACCAGTAAGACCCGGTGGCAAAGTAGTATTACCAAGTAAGCCGGTTCCAAAAATAGCACCACCACCACCTGTGGTTAAAGCAAAACTTGCGCCACTTCCTCCGATGCCTAAAAAACCGGAAGTAAAATTGCCGCCTGCACCACCTAAAAAGCCGGTGAGAAAACCATTAGAACCCATTAAGGATGTAAAATTACCAAAGACAAATACAAAGTCTAGTGTACCGTACAGTCCTGGATATACACCATTAGAAAAAAGAGTACAAATTGTGACGAAGAGTAATCAAACACTTGTTAAATACAGCGATACAGAACTTAACGAGTTTCGTGAGCTCATCAACAAAAAATTAGAAGCTGCTAAAAAAGAGCTTGTGTACCTCCAAGGTTTAATTACCCGTAAAGACGAAATGGGTGGCGACAATGATGATGCACGTTATATGACTATGGAAGACGGTAGTGTTAGCATGGAAAGAGAGCAGTTGTCTCAAATGGCTAGCCGTCAAATTACCTATATCGACCATCTTGAAAAAGCGATCATGCGTATTGAAAGCAAAACATATGGTATTTGTAGAGTAACCGGTAAGTTAATTGATAAAGCACGTTTACGCGCTGTACCGCACGCTACACTTAGCTTAGAAGCTAAATTAGGTCTTGTAAAACCAAGCCCTGATCAACAATAATTTTAGATCTTGATCTATAAATTAAAAAGGCCGCAATTTGCGGCCTTTTTTTTATGCTTGATTTTTAAAAATGCTTATTTTACTTCCTGCATATCAATCAGCTTTTTGTACATGCCTCCTTTTGCAAGTAGTTCATCGTGTGTGCCGCGTTCTGCAATTTCTCCTTTTTGCAACACAATAATTTCATCAGCGTGTCTGATGGTAGAGAGGCGGTGCGCAATAACAATAGAGGTTCTGTTTTGCATCATTTTATTAATAGCGTCTTGCACTAGTCTTTCACTTTCTGTATCAAGTGATGAAGTGGCTTCGTCTAAAATTAAGATGGGCGGATTTTTTAAAATAGCCCTAGCAATGGTAATGCGTTGACGTTCACCACCACTTAGTTTACTACCCCTGTCACCAATATTTGCATCGTAACCGTCCTCTTTACTATTAATAAATGCAGCGGCGTTGGCTACGGTAGCGGCGGCTGTAATGGCTGCTGGGCTTGCCGTTTGGACGCCTAAGGCAATATTTTGCGCAATGCTATCATTGAATAAAATAGGCTCCTGAGTAACAATGCCCATGGCTGCTCTTACACTTTGTAAACTATATTCTTTGATGTTAATGCCATCTATTAAAACCTCACCTTCTGTTACGTCATGAAAACGCGGAATTAAATCTGCTAAGGTACTTTTACCAGCGCCCGATGAACCTACTAGCGCAACAGTTTTTCCTTTTTCAATAACGAGGTTGATGTTTTTTAAAATGGTGGTATCGTCGTAAGAGAAACTAACATTTTTAAATTCAATGCGGTGCTCGAAATTTTCTAAAACTGTTGCATTGGGTTTATCTTCTATGGCAACAGGTGCTTTTAATATTTCTTCAATACGCTCAATAGCAGCACTGCCTCTTTGTGCATTATAAAAAGAACTGGATAAAGATTTTGCAGGATTAATGATTTGCGTAAAAAATAAAATATAGGTAATAAAACTTTCGGGTCCTAAACCTGCTTGGTTATTTAATACCAGTCTTCCACCAAACCATAAGATACAAGACAGTACAATCACACCTAAAAATTCGGACATCGGTGATGCCAAATCTTTTCTAAAATTCATTTTATTGCGGATATGATTGAGCGCATTGTTGTTGTCTAAGAACTTTTGTAGTAATATTTTTTCGGCATTGAAAGCCTTGATAACCCTTAGTCCCCCAAGGGTTTCATCTAGTATCGATAATAGCGTTCCTAGTTTTTCTTGTGAGCTCGTAGATTGTTTTTTTAGGCTTCTACTCAGGCGCCCAATAACAAAACCAGTTACCGGAAGTAGCACGAGTAAGAACAAAGAAAGTACGGGACTTAAAAAAACCAAGAAAATTAAAATGATAAGGATGTTAAGCGGATCTTTAATAAGTCCTTCTAGGGTACTCATCACACTCCATTCAATTTCATTGGCGTCATTACTCATTCTACTGATAATATCACCCTTACGTTGTTCGGTAAAATAGCCAATCGGAAGGTCTAATAATTTTTTATACAAATCAGAACGAAGCGTTGTCATTACATAATTACGCATGGGTGCTAGTACCCTGAATGACAAATAGGTAAATAAATTTTTAAAGAAAATGGCCGTTATAATAATGCCACAAATAGCACCAAGTGCATACACCGTTCCTTCTTCGATAATGAGCCTAGAAATAAAATATTTAAGGTAGTTTAAAATTGTTCCCGCAGATAAGCTTGCACCGGCCATAACAGGTTTAGCTGTGATGAGTTTTTCGGTGCCAAATAAAAGCTGTAAAAAAGGCGCTAACATGGCCAGCGAAACCAACGAAAAAAGGATGGCCAAAAGGTTAAATACCACATAGAGGGCGATATTCCTTTTTTGGGTTCGGAGGTAAAACAGAATTCGTGAAAAACGCTTCATAAATGATAAAATCGTTAAAACAAGGCAAAGTAACTAATTTTACAACCAATTAAACGCAAAGAACATGGAGGAAGGCAAACGTCAACGTCAGGTAGCCGGGGCTATACAAGAAGAAATGAATGAAATATTTAGAAGGCTAAACCTTTCTATGATAGCCGGTGGCATGGTTTCTATCTCATCCGTAAAAGTGACTCCAGACCTTTTGGAGGCCCGTATTTACCTCAGTATATTTCAGGTGCCAGATGCTAAAGAAGTGATGAAAGTAATTGAGTCTAGGGCTTGGGAGATCAAAAAGGAGCTAGCCGACCGTGTAAAACACCAGTTTAGACGTATTCCAGTACTGCATTTTTACCATGATGACACGCTTGATTATGTGTTTAAGATGGAAGAAATTTTCAAGCAAATCAATGCTGAAAAAAAGGCTACTGAAAACAACGATTCATCAGCAGGGGCAACAAGCGCTGAAACCGACGATCAAGAAACAAACTAATTAAGTCTCGTGCAATATTTATTTGCTTGGCGTTATTTTAAATCAAAAAAGTCTACGAGTGCAATTAATATTATTGCATGGGTGAGCGTTACTGCTATTGCAGTTGGCGCAGCGGCACTCATTGTTATTTTAAGTGTATTTAATGGCTTTGAAGATTTAGTAAAAGGTCTTTACACCGATTTTTATGCAGACATGCGCGTAGTACCTGCACAGGGCAAAAAAATGAACATTGATGATAGTACGCTCTATACAATAAAATCGATAGCGGGTGTTTCGGAAGTAAGTAAGGTGGTAGAAGAAAAAGCATTACTTGCCAATGGAGATTATCAGAGCATTGTTGTTGTAAAAGGCGTGGACACTGTTTTTACGCGCACGAATTATATTGGCAAACATATTGTTAGAGGTAGTTATAAATTGGGTGATGTACAAAATCCGGGTATTGTAATAGGTGCAGGTATCGAAAATGCGGTAGGTGCCGATGTTACAAAGGGAGGTTTTCCGTTAACGCTCTATACGCCCAGTAAAGGCGCAGGTTTTGACGCCGTAGATGGTATGTTTGCCTTTCAAGTTTCAGGTCAGGGGGTGTTTGCGGTACAACAAGAATTTGACAATAAATATATTTTTACCAACCTGCCTTTTTTACAATACATGCTTTCTATGACACCGAATCAGGTAAGTGGGCTGGAAATAAAAATAAATGGAAGTCCCAAAAAAATTAAAGTAAAACTGCAACAGGCACTTGGTGAGAATTTTTTGGTAGAAACACGCTACGAACAAAATAAAAATTTGTACGCCGTCATGCAAATGGAAAAATGGGTGATTTACGGCATTTTGAGTTTGATTTTAATTGTTGCTGCTTTTAATATGATTGGTGCACTTACGATGCTCGTGTTAGAAAAACAAAAAGACATTGCTGTCCTAAAAGCCATGGGCTCAAGCGCTTCACTGATTCAAAAAATATTTATTACAGAAGGGCTGGTACTTGCGGGTGTAGGCACTATTGTGGGAACAGTTTTAGGTACACTTATTTGCCTACTGCAATTAAAATTTAAAATTATTACACTAGGTGGCGGCGGTAGTTTTATTATTGATTACTATCCTGTAAAATTAATGATCACCGACTATATGCTTGTAGTTGCCACCATAACACTAATTGCAATAATGGCCGCATGGATACCTGCTAAAAAAGCAAGCCAACAATTGTTATCCTTAAAAAGTTAGCGTTTAAAAATCGCGTCTCTTAATTAGTAATCACCAAGTGTTTCTGGTAATTGAGAAAGGGCGTCTGCAAGTTGTGCATCGTTAGGTGCAATGCCGTGCCACTCGTGAGTGCCTTCCATAAAGCTAATACCTTTACCCATTTCTGTTTTCATTAAAATACAAATAGGCTTTCCTTGACCGGTAAGTGATTTTGCTTTATCAAGTGTTGCAACAACGTCTTCCATATTGTTGCCATCCATATCAATAACAGTCCAGTTAAACGCTTCAAATTTGGCGCGTAAACTGTCTAGATTCATCACTTTTTTGGTGGGTCCGTCAATTTGTTGCCCATTGACGTCGATGGTTGCAATTAAATTATCACAATTGTTATGTGCTGCAAACATCACTGATTCCCAAATTTGACCCTCTTGCAATTCGCCGTCTCCATGTAAACAATACACAAGCTTTGAATCTCCATTAATTTTTTTAGAAAGGGCTGCGCCAATGGCAACACTCATGCCCTGACCAAGCGATCCACTTGCGATTCTTACACCTGGTAAATGTTCGTGTGTAGTAGGGTGGCCTTGTAAACGGGTATTTAATTTTCTAAAAGTGCTAAGCTCGCTCACTTCAAAATAGCCGGATCTTGCAAGTACAGAATAAAATACCGGAGAGATATGTCCATTGGATAAGAAAAATAAATCTTCACCCTTACCATCCATGCTAAATGCTGGTTTGTGGTCTAGCGTGTTAAAATATAGTGCCGTTAAAAAATCGGTGCAACCAAGAGATCCACCAGGATGTCCGCTTTGAACACCATGTACCATTCTAACAATATCTCTTCTAACTTGTGTTGCCGTATCTTTTAGGGTTTGAATAGACGCCATAATTTGTGTATTTGCTGCGAAGATAAAATTCAAATTCCAATTCTTGTATGAAAAATGACGCTTTCGGTACTATTTATTAGTTTTGCCTTCAAATTGATGCAATATGTCTGAAGAACTTGACTTAATTACGGTAGACACCGAAGATTCTATGAATAAGGCAATAAGCCACCTAGAGCATGAATTAACCAAGATTAGAGCCGGTAAAGCCAGCCCTACCATGCTAGATGGCATTACTGCCGACTATTATGGCGCCCCAACGCCTATTAGCCAGGTGGCTAATATTAGCGTACTCGACGTTAGAACCATTAGCATTCAGCCATGGGAAAAAAACATGCTTGCTCCCATTGAGAGAGCTATTATGATGGCTAATATTGGGGTAACACCTCAAAATGATGGTGTTCAAATCAGACTTTTTATGCCACCCCTCACCGAAGAGCGTAGAAAAGAATTTGTAAAAAGAGCTGCAGGTGAAGGAGAGCAATCAAAAGTAGCAATTCGTAACATCAGACGCGACGCCATTGAGCAAATTAAAAAATTACAAAAAGACGGTTTAAGCGAAGACGCAGCAAAAGATGCTGAAAAAGTAATTCAGGATATTACCGATAAATTTATCGCACTTGTAGAAAAGCATTTAGCTGCCAAAGAAAAAGAAATGATGGCGATATAAAGGCGCTTATTTCTTTTGTTTATTAACGATATAAACACCGCATAAAATTACACCGAGCCCAACAAGTCTTAACGGATGGATGGGCTCGTTGTAGTATACGCCTATAACAAGTGAAACAAAAGGAATGGCATAGGTTACGGTAGATGCAAAAATAATCCCTGCTCTTTTTACAAGTACGTAAAACAAAATAGAGGCAATGGAAGTATTGATCACACCTAGTGTACCGCCTGCTATACTTGCTTCTATCAGCGATGGATTAGAAAAATCATAATTAAAATAGCCGGTACTCAATAATATTATGCCCGCAGGAATCATGGTAAAACAAAATGCAACGGATGCAATATTAATGGCGCTCACTTTTTGCATTTGACCACCTACCATATTTACATTGAAGCCATAAAAAATGGTGGCGAGCACTACAAAAAAGCTGTAAGAGAAATTATCAAAATGAAGTGTTTTGCCGGCGGTTACCGAAAGTAAAAGACCAGCAAATCCAAGTAGTATGCCAATTATTTTTTGCTTACTCGATTGTAAATTAAAAAAAGTAATACCTACAATAATAGTAAAAAGTGGCGTCAGTGCATTTAGGATGCCAGCTAGTGCGCTATCAATTTTTGTTTCTGCAATGCAAAATAAATAAGCGGGAATAAAACTACCCATCACGCCGGATAGCACCACTACCAAAAGTTTGTTTTTGGGTATTTGCCTCAGTGCGCTATAACAAAATGGCAAAAGGGCTAGGCCCGAAAAAATCATGCGTAGGGAGGCAACCTGATAGGGGCTTAATGGAAATGATCCGCCCACTTTCATGCCTACTTTCATGAGCATAAAAGAACTTCCCCAAATGATCGACAAAACAATAAATAGCACCCAATTAATCAGCTTTTCCCGCACAGCATTGAATTTTGGCGAAGTTCCCCAATTTGAACCTAATTACAGCCCATTTTCTAACAATTTATGGCCCTGAATGGCAGTAAAGTGGATAAATTTTAACCCCAAACTGCACATTTGAGGCCCGAAGGGGTTTTCTTTGTAGCAAAAGTGTGAAGCTGTGAATGTTCCCAATTATCAAATTAAGTTAGATCAGTTTGAAGGTCCTTTTGACCTTTTATTGTTTTTCATAGAAAGAGACGAACTAGATATTTACAATATCCCCATCACTAGAATTATTAAAGACTTCTTGGAGTTTATTCACCAAGGAGAGAAGTTAAATATTGAACTCTCAAGTGAGTTTATTTTATTTGTTTCTACCCTCATGCGTATCAAGGCAAGATTATTACTTCCTCGTAAAGAAATAGATGCTGCTGGTAATGAAATTGATCCGCGCCAAGAACTGATTGATAAAATATTAGAATACAAGCGCTTCAAAGAAGCTTCTGCGCAAATGGCTGATATGGAAGCCGTGCGTATGCTCATGGTAAAACGTGGTAACCTTCAAAAAGAACTTATATCAATTGGAGAAGACGCGTCTGAGGGTACTGAAATTCAGAACATCACCATGTTCAAGCTTATGAAAGCTTTTGAAAAAGTGATGCAGCGTGTGCATGACCGCCAAAACAAACCGGTACATACGGTGGTGCGTTATAACTACACCATGGAAGGCAGTAGAGATTATATGTTGGATTTTGTGCGTAGTGAAAAAACAGTGGCTTTTGAAAAAGTATTTGAAATTTGTAACGACCGCGTTCACGCGTTATTTTTATTTTTATCGACCCTCGAATTAACCCAGCAGAAATACATGAAACTCCTTGTGGGCGAGGGTATGAACAATTTTATTATTGAATGGAATGACAACCGCGAAGCAGAACTAAAAGAAGAAGGTCTTACAGATGAAGACCTTCCAAGTAGTTTTACAGATGAGGATATTCCATTAGAAATGGAATAATTTTTTTTATACAGATTGTAACGCTTTTGTAGTAACAATTTCTTTTACCGCGGCTTCTATTCCAGCAGCATCATACGCACACTCTCTATGTAATTCTTTGAGTGTACCATGTTCTACAAGTCTATCCGGAATACCTAAGATTGTTATGTCTGCTTTGTAACCATTGGCATTCATAAATTCTAGGATCGCAGAACCAAAACCACCTACAACTGTTCCGTCTTCTACTGTTACAATTTTAGCATAGTTGGTAAACACTTCGTGAAGTAGAGCTTCGTCAAGAGGTTTTACAAATCTGATATCGTAATGCGCTGGATCAATACCTTCCGATCTTAAATTTCTAATAGCGGTTGTTGCAAAATTTCCTGGATGACCAAAACTTAGAATAGCCACTTCTTTACCATCTTTTATTTTGCGGCCCTTGCCAATTTCAATCGGCGCTAATGGTGTTTTCCAATCTGGCATCACACCTTCACCCCTTGGGTACCTAATTACAAATGGAAGGCCCGTGCTATCAAGCTGTGCGGTATACATGAGTTTGCGCAGCTCCTGCTCATTCATAGGGGCACTCACAATTAAATTAGGAATACAGCGGAGGTATGAAATATCGTAACAGCCATGGTGTGTAGGCCCATCTTCACCCACAAGTCCGGCTCTATCTAAACAAAGTACCACCGGTAATTTTTGTATGGCAACATCATGCACCACCTGATCAAAAGCGCGTTGCATGAATGAAGAATAAATATTACAAAACACGCGCATACCTTGTGTAGCAAGTCCTGCACTCAGTGTTACGGCGTGCTGCTCACAAATGCCCACGTCAAAAGCACGATCAGGCATTTTGTCCATCATAAATTTTAAGGAAGAACCACTAGGCATTGCAGGTGTAACACCCATGATTAATGGGTTGACTTCTGCTAATTCAACAAGGGTATGTCCAAAAACATCTTGGTATTTTGGTGGCTGCGGGGTTTCAATTTTTTTCTTAAAAATTTCACCAGTTACTTTATCAAAAAGCCCTGGCGCATGCCATTTTGTTTGGTCTTTTTCTGCAAGCTCATAACCTTTACCTTTTGTTGTAATAACGTGTAACAATTTAGGTCCAGGTATGTCTCTTAAATCTTTGAGGGTATCTACAAGATTGGTAATGTTATGACCATCGATAGGCCCAAAATAACGGAGTTGTAATGCTTCAAAAAGGTTGCTGCTCTTACTTACCATGCCTTTTACGCTGGCTTCTAATTTAGAGGCGAGTGATCTTGAAGTTGATTTTCCCACAGGCATTTTACCCAGTAGGTTCCAAATCTCATCCCTTACTTTATTGTAGGTAGGAGAGGTTGCGATGTCTGTTAAATATTCTTTGAGTGCCCCCACATTTGGGTCGATACTCATGCAGTTATCATTTAAAATAATAAGCACATCACTATCTGCAACACCCGCGTGGTTCATGGCTTCAAAAGCCATGCCGGCTGTTAGAGAACCATCTCCGATAACTGCAATTGATTTTCGGTTTTCACCTTTGTATTTAGCAGCCATAGCCATGCCTAATGCTGCCGAAATAGAGGTAGAAGAGTGACCCACGCCAAAAGTATCGTACTCGCTTTCTGATCTTTTAGGAAAGCCACTTAGGCCTTTATATTTTCTATTGGTCACAAACTGATCCCTACGACCCGTTAATATTTTATGTCCGTATGCCTGATGGCCCACGTCCCAAACCAGCTGATCGTAAGGGGTGTTGTAAATGTAATGAAGGGCAACGCTTAATTCAACCACACCAAGGCTGGCAGCAAAGTGCCCACCGTGCACGCTCACAATGTCAATGATATATTGGCGTAATTCATTGCAAACTTGATGCAACTGATCTTTGGGGATCTTTTTTAGGTCATCGGGGTTGTTGATGTTCCCTAGGAGTACTCCTGGCCTTATTTCCATGCAAAAAGTTAGTTTAGGTTGTAAAAATAGGCATTTACTGTGAAGCAAAACACCTTTCCTACCATAGAAACATCACACAAAACCAAAGGTTCACCCCTTCTTCACATTATTTTATGCCAACCAACGTTGGTTTTTGCCTTTCTTCCTTAATTTACCCCTTTTGGGGTACTTAATTTTTAACTTTGTAGCTATGTCTAGAAGAAATAACCGTGTTTATTGGTGGTGTCAAGTAGGGGGCTGGTTTTCTTATGGGTTAACCATGATTTTTTTTGCTTTCATTTTTGAGAGCAAGCCAAACCCTATATTTTACCCAAGACTGGGTATTACTATTGTTTCAGGCATTTTATTTACCCATTTGTTTAGAACCCTTATTGTTCAGTTAAAATTAAGACCGCCATTTCCACTTCAAAAATGGTGGCTACTTGTGATTTTATTTTTTGGGGTCGTTGTTTTTTATAGTTTAACCAATAGTGCACTTGTAGAGTGGGTGGGTCTGTATGATCCAAAAATCAAATTTTCTGTAAGTACGCGTTTCTTTTCCAATTTAATTTTTGATTCACCCATGATATTTATATGGGTGAGTATTTATTATGTGTGGCATTATGTGCAGCTGGGACGCATGAATGAAATTCAAAAAGTAAGACTTGAAACGCTTGTAAAAGAGCTTGAATTAAAAACAATCAAAGCGCATATCAATCCGCATTTTATTTTTAATGCACTCAATAGTATTAGGGCCCTTGTAGATGAAAATCCAGCGCGTGCAAGAACAGCTATTACGGAGCTTAGTAATATTTTGCGCAGCAGTATGCAAGCCGAAAAACTTGAAACCGTAACACTGGAAAAAGAACTTTCGATTGTAAAAGATTATTTAGCGCTTGAAGCCATTAGGTTTGAAAGTAGGTTACGCGTTGTGTATCAAATCGATGAAGACACACTGGATCAACCGGTGCCCCCCATGATGCTGCAAACCCTTGTAGAAAACGCCATCAAGCATGGTATTGGTAAGCAAAGAGAAGGAGGCGTTGTTGAAATATGGTCCGATTTTAAAAACGAGCACCATCAAATTATTATTAAAAATACAGGCGCTATTGAGGATGATTTGGATCTCGATAACAGCGGCTTTGGCATTAGCAGTACCAAAAATAGACTCGCGTTACTTTTTGGAAACAAAGCAGATTTTTATATTCAAAACTCAAAAGATCATATGGTGGAGGCGGTCGTTAAACTTCCCTTATCCCCAAACAATAAATAATTTAATAGAAAATAATTATGGCCATAAAAGCAATTATTATTGATGACGAAAGGTTAGCGCGTAATGAGTTAAAAAAATTATTACTCGATCATTCCGACATTGAAGTGCTCGACGAAGCATCTAATGTAGATGAGGGCATCGAAAAAATTGAACAGCACAATCCCGACCTTATTTTTTTAGACATTCAAATGCCAGGAAAAACAGGGTTTGATTTACTGGCAGAAGTAGAACGTGCACCCAAAGTAATTTTTACAACAGCCTACGACGACTATGCCATTAAAGCATTTGAAGTAAATGCGCTTGACTATTTATTAAAACCCATCGAGCCTAAACGTTTGTCGGATGCCATTCAAAAATTACAAGCCGAACTATTTAAAGAACAAATTGGATTTCATGGTAACAACCGTGGTCCATTAACAGAGCAGGATCAGGTATTTGTAAAGGATGGGGAGCGTTGTTGGTTTGTGAAACTGGGTGAGATTAGGCTTTTTGAGAGCGTGGGCAACTATGCTAAGGTATTTTTTGACGGCAACAAGCCGCTCATTTTAAAATCTTTGAATGCACTTGAAGAACGCCTGGATGAACGCATGTTTTTTAGAGCCAATCGTAAGCATATCATAAACCTGCGTTGGATTGATAAAATTGAGCCATACTTTAATGGGGGTCTCATTGTAGAATTAAAGGGTGGCGAAAAAATCGAAGTGAGTAGACGCCAAACCGTTAAGTTCAAAGAAATGATGAGCTTATAGTCATCCAAAAAATTAACCGTAATTTAGTTGGCTCCAAAATAAAATCCATCAAATGGTACCTATGAAAAAAATTAATATTCTAGTTGCAGGTTTGCTACTCCTTGCTTCGGCACAGGCGCAAAACGTAGATAAGCTCATTAAAGAAAAAGAAGTAAGACGTATCGAAACGATACTTTCTGCCGATGATATGCAGGGGCGTAGGACCTTTACGCCTGGTATTGAAAAAGCAGCTGCGTTTATTGCAGATGAGTTTAAGGCTACGGGTCTTAAAACCCTTAATAACAGTGGGTCTTATTTGCAATCTTTTGCGATGGTGCGTACTAAATTTTTAGGCACATCGGGCACTTTTGACGGTACGACACTCGATAAAAAAGATATTGTAGTTGTAACAACGCAAACTAATTTATCGATCAATGAAACATCTGGTTTTGAAAAAATAATCATTGGTAAAACAGCCAACTTAATGACTGAGGCGCGCAAGCTTGCAGGCTTAAAAAAGAATGCACTTATAATTGTAGATACCAGTTTTGCAAAAACATTTAGTGGATTAACGAGGCTTAAGTCTAATTTGTTTAAGTCCGATAAATCAGTCGTTTTTGTTTTAAGTACTATAAATCCTACTACCTATAGCATTGAAGCCAAGCATGAAATTACTGAAATGCCACTTGCTAATGTGGTGGGTGTACTACCTGGAAAATCTAGACCTGATGAAATTGTAATTTTTAGTGGTCATTACGATCATTTAGGCATTACTAGTAAAGACAGAAATGGGAATGTAGTAGCCGATTCAATTTTTAATGGCGCTAATGATGATGCAGCAGGTACTACTGCAATGATGGTGCTTGCGAAATATTTTAAAGCCCTAGGTAACAATGAGCGTACCCTTGTGTTTGCTGCATTTACCGCAGAAGAAGTAGGTGGCTTTGGTGCTACTTATTTTTCAAATCAATTGGATCCGGTTAAAGTAATGGCCATGTTTAATTTAGAAATGATTGGTTCTGAAAGTAAGTGGGGTAAAAACTCGGCGTTTATTACAGGGTACGAAAAAACCGATATGGGTAAAATTTTACAAGCTAATTTAAAAGGCACCGATTTTACATTTTATCCGGATCCGTATCCTGCACAAAATTTATTTTATCGTTCAGATAATGCAACCCTTGCTAGACTAGGAGTTCCGGCTCATACCATTTCAACAACAAAAATAGATACCGATCCCTATTACCATAAAGCCACCGATGAAATAGGTACTATTGACATAGACAATATGACAAGAATTATTAAAGCCATTGCACTTAGTGCGCGTGGTATTGTTAGCGGTAAGGACACACCAACGCGTGTGAATACCGCCGATTTAAAATAGAAAACAAGCCAACCTTACTACTATTTTGTAACCAGCGAATAAGGATG
>JBMSJE010000048.1:0-13248 GCA_049418605.1 Sediminibacterium sp.
ACCCAAATACAGTTATAGGTTTCCTCTTTTTCTGGCAAAAAACTAAATACACCCACCAGAAATTTCTAGGCTGATCCGCAGTGCCTAACCCTGTTGAACCTAAGTTTGGTTGAACACCTTTAAAAGTACCATTCGTGTTTTCATACTGTAACTTCTTCAAGTTCTGAAACAGATGAACGCATAGAAATAGATACAGTTGCACCATTAACGGTTACACGCTGGCCATCATAACCAATTTAACTCACAAGCAAGGTTTGACCCTTATTTGCTTTAATGGTAAACTCACCTTTTTCATTTGACTGTGTGGTAGATGTTGTCCCTAACACTTTTACAGTAACACCTTGTAATGGTGTTTTTTTGTCGGCATTTAAAACTTTACCAGAGACATTTTGACTCTGTGCCATAGATGGTAACGAGAAAATGAGCAGTAGTAACGTAACTACTTTCATCAAGGAAGCAATTTTTCTCATACTAGTTTTTGGTTTCTATTAAGAATGGTTGATTATCATGGCGTTAAATTTTCATGTAATTGCCGTAATAATCAACGCAATGTTAAAATTTCTTAGGCATATATCAAGAACTATTTAGGCGAAAACTTGGGTTATCCACAGGCTTTCGGGATAAAATAGTATCAATTCGGGTTATTATTCGGTAAATGGATGTTTTAAAGGTGTTTAGACTGATTTCATATAATATATATTCATAATTCGAAATTGTTATTTGTCTTCTTTTTATTCCTTTCTATTAACTTCGTAACCTTAATGATTTCCCCAAATACCATACAACAAATTACCAGCCGCATCGATATTATTGATATTGTTGGGGAGTTTGTGAAACTCAAAAAACGCGGTACCAACTACCTAGGCAACTGTCCTTTTCACAACGAAAAATCACCCTCCTTTACAGTATCGCCTGTAAAGGAAATTTACAAGTGTTTTGGATGTGGTAAAAGTGGGAACTCCATTACATTTTTAATGGAGCATGAAAAGTATAGTTATGTAGAAGCATTAAGATGGCTTGCTGCTAGATACAATATTGAAATTGAAGAAACAGAAAGTTCGCCCGAACAAAAAATTCTTATTCAAACTTCTGATAGTTTATATGCCATCAATCATTTTGCACAAAAGTTTTTTAGTGAGCAACTACTAGAATCGGAGGAAGGAAAAAATATTGCACTCTCCTATTTACAAGAAAGAGGATTCAGAAAAGAGATCATCGAAAAATTTCAGATTGGTTATAATCCTGATAGTAGAACGGCTTTAACTGAGGCGCTCATCGCCAATCAGTTTAATCCTACACTACTGCCTAAAACAGGTCTTGTATCCAACAGAAACGGAGATGAATTAGTAGACAACTATCGTGGCAGAATTATTTTTCCAATACACGGCAACACCGGTAAAGTTATTGGATTTGGCGCGCGCGTTATTGGTAAATCAGATAAAGGTCCTAAATACATCAACACCCCAGAAAACGAAGTTTACAGCAAGAGTAAAATTTTATATGGCTCCTACTTTGCACGTATGGCTATCGATAAAGCTGATGAGTGTTTACTCGTTGAAGGCTACACCGACGTGGTTAGCCTACATCAAGCCGGTATCGAAAACGTGGTAGCCAGTGGTGGTACCTCTTTAACCACCGAGCAATTAAGGCTCATCAAAAAATATACACAAAACCTAACCATTATTTATGATGGTGATAGCGCGGGTGTAAAAGCAGCACTTCGTGGGCTGGATATGGCGCTCGAAGAAGGACTTAATGTTAGGCTTGTGCTCATCCCCGACAATGAGGATCCGGATAGTTATGTCAATAAAGTGGGCACCACGGCTTTTAAAGAATTTGTAGCCACTGCTAAAAAAGATTTTATATTATTTCAGCTTGAAGTAATGCTTCAAGAAGCCGGTTCAGATGTTAGTAAAAAAAGTGCAGTTGTAAATCAAGTAGCAGAAACACTCAGCAAAATTAACAAGGCCGAAGATTTTACAAAGCAGCAAGATTATATAAGAAAGTGCTCAAGCTTACTGCGTATTGATGAAACTGGCCTCACAAACCTTGTCAACAAATTTAAACGTGACATCCTTGTTAAGCAGGAAAAGAAAATGCCTTTTGAGGAAGCGCAACAAATATTAGAAGGTAGTATTGAAACTGGTTTTGATGAAGGTGCAGCGCTGATTAACCAAGATGATATTTACGAAAAGAATTTAATTCGGGTATTATTAGATTATGGCCTTTTAAAATTTGACGAAAATAAAACGATGGCCGATTTTGTTTATGAAGAATTAGAGCAGTTTGATTTTGATAACGAGCAGTATTTACAACTCTATCAAATTTATAAAAGCTGGTATGACAAAGGATTAGAGCCTACAACCCAAACACTACTCTACCACGATGACGAAAATATTAGAAATCTAGTTGTAAACTTAACCGTTTCACCACATGAATTAAGTTTAAAGTGGGATACTATTTTAGAAGGCATGAACATCGTTAATAGAGACACATCCATGGAAGACGTTACCATGAGTGTCAACTATTTTAAACTTCGAAAAATAAAAAAGATGTTTGATCAAAACCAACAAGACATGGAAAATGCTGGTTTTGAAGAACAAATGAGGCTGATAGAATTACACAAACACCTAAAAGACATTGAAAGAGAAATCACAAAAAAAATTGGAACAGTCATCATCAAATAATTCTATTCAATAACTGCATTTAATAAAAAGGGCCCATTTAAATGAGCCCTTTTTATTTTTTAGAAGTTCCTATTAGATCCCGCCCGTGTAGGCTTCACATTTTTTCTAATAGCCCACAAATCTGTGATTCCAAAAGACTTTCGTATTTGTGCATTGTTTACACCAATTACGGCCTCTGCCACTGTTTCTTTTACTTCTGTTGTTAACTTTTTTAGGTTGTCTGTATCGATTTGTACGATAGCAGGCATTGCATTACTGTTCATTATATATGTATTTAAAATTTTGAATCGTTAAATTGAACAAGTAAATTCAAATGGCTGGCACGGGGGCCGTAATCGTAAAGTGAACCTTAAAAATCAGATGCGACAGGCGCAAGTAGATGGTTATTAGGGTTATTGTTCAATTCAGGTGCAAAAGTACGATTTTATATTGACATCCTAACAACAATTAGCAAAATGAATGTTAAAGTCAAATACATAAATTGTATTTTTAGTCTATGAAAAGCATATATACAGGGCTATTAATAATACTTATTGGTTGTTCTACTCCCACCAAAAATTTCCCACCAGCAAGCTCTTCGATAGAGGCAGGTCGTAATTACGTTGAAGCCTGTTTACAAGGTGATTTTGAAAAAGCAAAAGCCTATGCTGCTGCCACCCAAACTATGAAATCACATACCGCTAACACCGAAAAAAACTACAGAGACCTTGACAAAGAAGGCAGGTCAAATTTCAGACAGGCTTCTATCATTATTGTAGGAATAACGGATCAGGATAGTTTGCATACCCAAATGAATTATCAATATTCGTTAGACAAAAAGCCACGCCAAATTGAAATAGAAAAAACAAACGGTAAATGGCTTGTAGTAGCCGTAAAGGAATAAATCTTTTAGCATGGAATTAAAAAACATGATTTGGGTTGGCCTAGGCGGCATGATCGGTGCTTTGTCTAGGTATTTTTTTGGGCTATTTATTAAATCGGCTACATTTCCATATGCAACAGGTGTAGTCAATATAATTGGAGCTTTTGCTATGGGTTTTATTATGGGGCTGGCAGTTAAAGGCCAAATAAGCCCCTCTCTTCGCTTATTTTTAGCCACGGGCATTTGTGGTGGCTTTACCACATTTTCGGCATTTGCTTGGGAAAACCTAGAGTTATTGCATCAGCAACGATATGGCAGTTTTTTAGCGTATACCCTTGGTACATTAGCGCTAGGTATGGCAGCAACAGCCATTGGATATTTGTTGGCTAAATGAAAGACGGACCTTATCTTTGCAAAAATTATTTACATGGAAGCAAATAAATCAACTACAAAATATTGGGCTATCTGTTTTTTCTGGTTAGCCGTAATGATTACATTACTCGTTGTATACCGTGAATTCTTTTGGTTAGCGTTACCAGGTACCGTTACCTATTTTGCAAAAGCAATGGATTTAATGTAAAGACTTCATGTAAACCAACCTTATTATAGTAAAAAGCAGCACTTGTGCTGCTTTTTTTATATCTTCCATTACAAATTATAAAGTAATCCTCCGGATGGTGCGGAGTTGATGCGTGCGTAGTCCAGTACTACTGCTAACGATGCCTGCCTGATCGATAGAATCGATTCTTACAACGGCAGAAGCATGGATAATTTGATGTGGCGATAATAAAATGCCTACATGGGTAATTTTTCCTTGCTCATTGTCAAAAAAAGCCAAATCGCCGGGCTTGGCTTCCGCTAAAAAACCAATCACCTCTCCCATTTCAGCTTGCTGATAAGCATCACGCGGTAATTTGAAATTAAATAGTTTAAATACCATTTGCACAAAGCCACTACAATCTATTCCAAATACAGTTCTACCGCCCCACAAATAAGCAGTACCTAAAAATTGTTTAGCTATTATCTCTAGTGCCTCTGCTGTGCATGCATTGTTTGCTGGATCCACGCTGGCATCTGTATAATTGAACTCAAAATTAGCATGCGCACTGGAAATTATAGGTGTGCCAAGCGGCAATTGAATCGTTTGTCCATTAAACATTGCAGGATTAACCCAGTTAGCGGTGTATCCATTTGTAACTACACTTTCGCCTTCTGCTAAAATTTGTAATTGCAATTTCTGGCACCATCCTTCATACCCATCTTGGTGCATTTGAATTTGATAAAAATCTTTGGTTTCACTTATAATTGTAGCCGTTTCGCCAAATAAAATTTGAGAAATCATTTCTGCTCTATGTGAACCCTCTGCACGAATTGGGGCAACTGGAACTACACAAATTAACTCAGCCATAGATTAATATTTAAAGTAAGTTATGCCGTTTGCATGAATCATTGACGACGCTCTAAAAAATACTGCTTGAGGGCCAATGCCTTTTTTTCTATGAGTATCCATGAAAGATATCCAAAAATAAAAGCACCAATAGTACTCGCAATAAATAACATAAGCGTTGAAGGCCTAAACCAGTATATGATAAACTGTTGCAATGGAAAGGCATACAAGTAAATCCCATAAGAAGGATCTCCAATGCTAGC
This sequence comes from Sediminibacterium sp., assembly GCA_049418605.1. Classification (GTDB taxonomy): domain Bacteria; phylum Bacteroidota; class Bacteroidia; order Chitinophagales; family Chitinophagaceae; genus Sediminibacterium. The sequence continues at coordinate 5,200 of JBMSJE010000048.1, forward strand.
ATGCACAAAGGTTGCAACCCTAGATGTTTGCTTGCCCAAATAAATCACTAAAAAAGGAAGTGTAACATAAACAACCGTATGACCTACGCCCAAATATATAGCGGCAATAAGCGCTATCAATAAAGCAGTGGCAATGGTATGTTTATAATTGATGGCATCAAAATCAAAGCAGCTTAACAAAGAACCCATTAAAAAATAGATGCCCAAGTCAAAAAGAGGTTCGAGTGGAATAAAAAAATGTTTTTGAACTGTCCAATTGTAGAATAATAAACGTACCATTAAAAAGATCCCTGTAACAACAGCCAATGCAATTTTTAAAAATATTTTATGGGACCGAACGAAAAAGAACAATAAAATAAAAAGGTAAAAGAAAAACTCATATTCAATCGTCCATAAAGATCCATTGATGGCAGTTGAAGGAAGCCCCGAAAAAATACCGGGAATAAAAAAATGAGGTTTAAACAAAAGGATATTTCCTAAAAAATAAGCATACACTTCTTTGTTGGTAAAAAAGGGGGCCAGATTACTTGGATATATAAAATAAACTGTGGCAAGTGTTATGAGTAGCACCACTGCCAATGCTGGAAAAATCCGGAGCACCCTTTTTACGAGGTATTCAAAAATAGAGGTACTCACCATCATACTTTTAAAAATCAAATACCCGCTAATAATAAAAAAGCCTTTTACACCAATAAATGAAAATAAAAAAGTGCTATTGGTTGCTACAAACAATGGGTCGGTGGCGCCATCACCATTTAAAACATAGGAATGAGATACAATCACAAACCAAGCAAATAAGATGCGCAATAAATCAAAGTTGTTTGCTTGTCTTACTGGAAGTTGAACCATTGCGCTTCTTGATTGTTTTGAACCACAAATATATCTTTAATACCCAAAATCTAACGATATTTACATTTCTATAAATCGTAAATCCATACCATGTCATTAAGCAGCAGTTTTGAAGAAATTATACAACGTAGACGTTCTAACCGAAAATTTGATGCCAACGTAGAAGTCCCCGACGATGTGATCAAAAGAAGTTTAGAAAGAAGTATCCTCTCTCCCAACAGCAGCAACATGCAATTGTGGGAGTTCCAATGGATCAAAGACCCCGCTTTAAAAGATTCTTTCACAGCACTTTGCCTCGACCAAAATGCGGCCAGAACGGCCAAGCAATTGGTGGTTTTTGTAACCAGAAAAGATTTGTGGAAACAAAGAGCTGCATGGAATTACAATAAAATAAAAGAAGGCATTAGCGGCGAACCTAATACCGCTCAAAAAAGAGGCCTCGATTATTATGGTAAACTCATGCCCCTTGCCTACCGCTCGGATATTTTTGGAATTTCTACCCTCATTAGAACAGCACTTTGCTTTTTTATGGGACTTCGCAAACCCTTTATGCGTTTTGGTGGAGATGCAGACCAAAGAGTTACAGTACATAAATCTTGTGCGTTAGCAGCCCAAACATTTATGCTTTCTATTGCCGCCGAAGGTTTTGAATCCTGTCCAATGGAAGGCTTTGATGCTGTTCGAGTTAAGCGTGCATTAGGGTTACCAAGCGGCGCAGAAATCAATATGATTATTGCCGTGGGTAAAGGTACGGAAGCTGGCGTTTGGGGACCTAGGTTTAGGGTTCCTTACGAAGAGGTTGTGGTGGTTAAATAAAACAATTTACGATGAATAAACGTTATAGGATTAGTCAATAATTTTATAAAAATATATCCATGCATAAAATTTTAACGGGCGCTTTACTAATGATTGCAACAGTTGCAACAGCACAAGTTGACACCACAGATAATTTCGATTATAGCAAGTTTGGAGAAGCAGATGGTGTTAAACGCTATTGCACGCAAAAAGTATTAAATCAAACGCCACAAAAAATTATCAGCATTGGCTTTGATAAATATGGCTCTTTTCATATGCCAGCTGTACCACTTGGAGGAATGCTTACTGCCATGCAAGATTTTCATGTAAATCAGATGTCAGCAATTAAGGCACAAGTAAATGTCCCTGTTATTTCAAACAATAAAATTATTTGGCAGTTAGGCGTCAATTATTGGGGAAGCAAATTTGATATTGAAAAGCCAGGAACCAATTTATTTGCATCCGCACTTAATAGCCATACCCTTACTAGTGCTGGTTTAAACACAACTATTTTTAAGCCGCTCAACGAAAAGAATTTCTTAATCATTCAAGCAAGCGCAGATGTTAATGGAATTTTTCATAACACGAGCGCTATCAACAAAGATGCACTTACATTGAGTGGTACCGTAATTTATGGTTGGAAGAAATCTGAAAAAAATATGATTGGTACCGGTATTGCCCGTACCTACCGTGCTGGTCAACTCATTCATGTACCTGTTTTATTTTGGAATAAAACCTTTAACGATAAATGGGGCATGGAACTCTTATTACCTGCCAGAGGATTTATGCGTTATAATTTTTCTACATTCAATATGTTACAAGCAGGATTTGAACTAGAAGGAAATCAGTTTTGGATGCCACTTTCAAATGCCAAAAATGGAGAAGTGTTTATTCAAAGAGGTGAGTTTAAGCCCAAGCTAATGTGGGATAAAAAACTAAGCGGCTTTGTTTGGTTTCACGCAGAAGCTGGTATGCGTTACAACTACCGTTTTGAAGTCATGAATGTAAAAAATGGTAAAAAAGAAGCCCAGCGCTACTTTGAAAGCAGGTTGGGCAATCCTTTATATTTTAATATTGGATTTAACTTTGTATCACCTTAACACTTGTCTGGTCCAAGTATCTGTTCTTCCAATAATTGAAACACCAATAAAACCTCTTACTTCAAGTGAGTTGGCATTTTGCAATTTCATCGTACAAGAATAGGTATTACCATTTTTAGGATCGTAAATATTACCCCCCTCCCAAACATTTTCACCTTTGTAATTAAAGCCCCAAATATTTACAAGGCCTAAAATTGCGCGGGTCTTTGAAGCTTCATCCGGATGATTTTTATCAACCTTGGGCATCCCTGTTTCTGGATCGTTGGGTTCTTTTAACCATACAATTTTACCTTGGTACTTGTCGCCATTTTTATAAATGCGCACCATGGCAGTTCCTTCACCTGTTTTCCAAACGCCTACTATACCGTCCGGATTGTCTGCCTTTAAATAAAAAGCGGAAGCTCCTGCAATAAGAAGTATACTTCCTACAAAGAGTAAAGCTAGTTTTTTATAACTGGCTTTAATAGAAGCCATTTTGGTTTGTATCTTTTTCATATGCGTAATTTGTAATTAGAGTTCAAATATAATTCAAAAAACAAAAAAGCGACTTGGTTTTAAACCAAATCGCTTTTAATAAAACCCTAGGAGATTTTGTGGAGTCGAGGGGAGTCGAACCCCTGTCCAAACATCGTGACCATTAGCTTTCTACATGCTTATTTCGGTATTCATTGTAGACGAAAGGCCGGGAACGAACAAACCAACCTATCGCTTAGCTGGATAGTCTTAAGCAATAGTCACAGCCTTCTATTGCAGCATCTTATTTTGTTTTGAGTCGGCGGCGGCACATGGAAATAAGCGAACCTGTGCGGCGGCCCAAATGGTTACTTAATCACTGATTAAGCAGCCATGGCATACTGAGTATTGCCATTTGAAGTTTGAGTATTCAGATTGAAGTGCTAATTACACAACGCACTGCATGCTTACACCAACAATAACCTATGCTGTCAAAACCAGTACGACCCCATAGCCTGCGGTTAGCAAAAAGCCAACAGCAAAGGTAACACTATTTATACACTTATTTAAATAATCTCCAAAAGTCTAGACCTAGCGCGTATACCATTAAGCTCAATAAAAGCACCATGCCCACCATTTGTGCGTATTCCATAAACTTATCGGATGGTTTACGCTTGGTGATCATTTCATAGAGCGTAAAGAGCGCATGCCCTCCATCAAGTGCAGGAATAGGTAAAATATTCATAAAGGCAAGTATGATAGAGAATATGCCTGTTAATGTCCAAAAACGTTCCCAATCCCAAGTACCCGGAAATGTATTACCAATACTAATAACGCTGCCTAGCGAATCGCTAGCGGCAACTTTACCGGTAAAAATTTGTTTGATACCAGTAACATAACGGTCTAATGTTTCCCAAGTTTTTGTAAAACCTACCGGGATAGATTCAAAAAAGCCATAGGTTTTTGTGTTAGTGCCAAATAATACCAGCGGACTTTTTCCAAAAAATCCAAGCTTCCCTTTTTCATTTACTTTAACGCGCACATCGACAGTATCAGAACCACGAAGCACTGTTAAACTCACAATAGAATCTTCGTACCCTTTTTTTAACTCATCAAATTCGTGGTAAAATAAAAATGGTTTATTGTTAAACGCAATGAGTTGGTCATTTTTAATAAGTGCATCTTTCGTAAACACAGCAGTACTTGATACAGAGTCTACAATGGCCGGGTAACGTGGCATCACAATCGATGTTTCATTGGCTACCTTAGCAAGTTTTTTGGTAAAACCCGCAGGCACTTGTATATCCATGGTGCTATCGTTTCTAGTAACTTGTAAAACTTTGGCATCGTTTAAAACCATTTCTGCTTCAAGTGTACCAAATGCTTCAAGCGGTTTACCATCAATGCCTACTACATTATCACCATCTTTAATGCCAATTGATTTTGCTAATGAATCGGCAACAATTCCATTTTTTAAATTTTTAACGGGTAAATATTCTTCACCCCATACCCAAGTAATACCAATAAAAATAACAATGGCAAGCACCACGTTTACAAGCACCCCACCAATCATAATAATTAAACGCTGCCAGGCTGGTTTAGATCTAAACTCGTATGGCTCAGCGGGTTTATTCATTTGCTCCTTATCCATGCTCTCGTCAATCATGCCGGCAATTTTTACATAGCCACCAAACGGCACCCAGCCAATACCATATTCGGTCTCCCCTTTTTTCTTTTTCCAAATACTAAACCAAGGGTCAAAAAATAAATAAAACTTATCTACCCTGCAGTTAAATAATTTAGCTGGAATAAAATGCCCAAGCTCATGCAGGGTTACTAAAATTGAAAAAGATAAAATAAACTGTCCAGCTTTAACGCCAACACTTAACCAATCTACCATTAATAATGTCATAAATATATATTGAAAAACTTTTTACAAATGAATGAGTGAAGCAGCAAAACTTCTGGCTTCACCGTCACTTTCAAAATACTCTTCGAGGGTTGGATTTTGAATAAATGGCATTTTTTGCATGGTTTGTTCCACTACTTCTGTCATATCCAAAAATCCAATTCTATTTCTTAAAAATGCATACACCGCAATTTCATTGGCAGCATTTAAAATACAAGGTAGGTTGCCTCCTTTATGAAGTGCCTCTATTGCAATCGCTAAATTTCTAAAAGTTTTGGTATCCGGTTCGTCAAACGTTAAAGTGTTTGGCTTTCTAAAATCGTAGCGTGGAAAATTATTTTCTAGACGCTGCGGAAAAGCAAGTGCGTACTGAATAGGAAGTTTCATATCAGGAAGTCCCATTTGCGCTTTGATACTTCCGTCATCAAACTGAACCATACTATGAATGATACTTTGCGGATGAATAACCACTTCAATTTGTTCGGGTTGTAAATTAAACAACCATTTGGCTTCAATCATCTCAAGCCCTTTATTCATAAGGGTTGCCGAGTCTACACTTATTTTTGCACCCATGCTCCAGTTTGGATGTTGGAGTGCGTGATCACGTTTTACGTTCACCAAAAAATTAGGTTTTTTACCTAAAAATGGGCCCCCGCTTGCCGTTAAAATAATACGTTCAATTTTATTACGACCCTCTCCAACCAAACATTGAAAAATAGCAGAGTGCTCCGAGTCTACGGGAATTATTGGCACTCTTTTTTCCATCGCCATTTGCATCACAATATCACCTGCAACCACGAGGGTTTCTTTATTGGCTAGTGCAATGGGCTTACCGCAAGAAATGGCTTTTAAAGTAGGTTTTAATCCGGCATACCCCACAATCGCTGCAAGCATCATATCGTAACAATCTAGACCTGCTACTTCAACAAGTGCTTGCTCTCCTGAAAAAACTTTAATGTCAGTTTTGGCGAGCGCTTCTTTTACGGTGATGTATTTTTTTTCGTCCCCAATAACAACAACATTAGGATTGAAAGCTAAGGCCTGCTCAATTAATAAACTATCGTTGTTTTGAGCCGTTAATACCTCCGCACTAAATAATGTTGGGTTGGCTGCAATCACCTCAAGTGCCTGCGTTCCTATTGAACCTGTAGAGCCGAATATGGCGATCCTTTTTTGACTACTCATTTTTTATATGGGTATTTCCAACCCTATTTTTTTACTGCCACAAGATAAGATAAAATTAAACTACAATACGGGGGCTAGGTAGTTTGAAAGCGCATCTGCCAGGACCCGGTCATTACTAAGCCTTGGCACTTTATTTTGCCCCCCGAGTTTGCCAATAGAGCGCATGTACTGCACAAAAGCATCTTTTTGAAGGGGTCTAATTTTTAAAGGTTCTAAAATCGCACCTTTTATAAGGTCGTCATAATATACATTTTGTTGGCGCATAGCATTGTCTAGCTGAGCAGCAAAATCTGACATATTAGAAGGCTCTTTTTCAAATGCAATAAACCATTCGTGGTAACTTTTTCCGGCAGCATCTACCCCAGCCACAAACGGTGCCACTGTAAACTCGGTAACACTCGTATTTGTTTTAGCTGTTACATCTAATAGTGCTGATTCTACTTCTTCGCCAATAACGTGTTCCCCAAAAGCAGAAATAAAATGTTTGATACGGCCCGTTACTACAATTTTATATGGGTCAAGGCTTACAAATTTTACGGTATCGCCAATATTATAGCCCCAGAGTCCAGCATTGCTATTGATAATGAGCGCATAATTTTTACCAAGCTCAACCTGCTGCAAACAAAGACGTGTAGGGTTTTCAGCAAAAATTTCTTCGGCTGGAATAAATTCAAAAAAGATACCGCTGTTGGTATTTAATAATAGGCCAGGTTCCTCTTGTGAATTTTGAAATGCAAAAAAACCTTCGCTTGCAGGAAAAAGTTCTACGGTATCAATTTTCCTGCCAATACTTTCAAATAATTTGGCTTTATAGGGTTCAAAATTTACGCCGCCTTGTACCATCACATTAAAATTAGGGAACAGCTCTCCAATTTTTTTTCCGGTGGTTGCCTCCAATCTGTCAAAATACATTTGCATCCATGGTGGTATGCCACTAATAAGTGTCATATCCTGATCCACGGTTTCTGCAACAATAGCGTCTAATTTTTGCTCCCAATCTTCGATACAATTGGTTTCGTAACTAGGCAGTTGATTGGACCTCAAATATGCCGGCACGTGATGGTTTACAATACCACTTAACCTTCCGGTTGCAATGCCACCCACCCTTTCTAATACTGGTGAGCCGCTTAAAAAAATAAGCTTACCAGATGCAAAACCCGTGTTGCCCGTTTCGGCCATATAACAAAGTAGCGCGTTACGGGCGGTATTGATATGGTTGTCTATAGAGTCTTTGGTGATTGGTATATATTTTACGCCGCTAGTGGTACCACTTGTTTTAGCAAAATAAATTGGAAGGCCTTTCCATAATATATTATGCTTGCCTTCTTTGACCATATTTATATAAGGAACAAACTGCTCGTAATCTCTTATGGGAACTACTCTTTTAAAGCCTTCGTAGTCTTGAACCGCTTCTAAACCATGGTCTTTTCCAAACTGAGTGTTTTTAACGCCCTTTAATAATGCTTTAAATAAAGCGCTTTGGTCTTGTACAGCCTGTTGTGCCTCTTTTTTAACCTTATTGGCTATATAATGAGCAAAGGGCTTTGCAAGTAATGATTTTAGATTCATTGATTGACCGATAGGTATTAGACCTGGCAAAAATAGAGAATTGTGTGCTTCAGATTTATTTGTAATTGTTAAGATATTAATACATTGAAAATCAATGATTTAGCATTTTTTCACAAGAAGAAGCAGAATTTTATATGATTTTCGCTTCAAAACCCTACCTTTGCCGTCCTAATTTTGGATAGCTATGTT
>JBMSJE010000049.1:0-13047 GCA_049418605.1 Sediminibacterium sp.
ACAGGGCGGCTTGTAAGGCCTCCGTTTTTACTGCATCGGATGCTACTATCGTCCACCTTTTTTCCATTAGTATTTTCTATCGGTTGTATATCTAACAAGTTCTTCTAAAGCTTCACGCACTTCGGACGCGGGAAAGCTGTGAAGGATTTCGAGGGCCTCGTCTCTAAATGCAAACATTTTATTTGTTGCATAGGTAATGCCGCCAAAATTTTCTACGGCGTCTAGTACAAAATCAACTTTATCTTTTTGGGTATTTTGATTTTTGATGATGTAAATTATTTTTTTACGTAGCGCTGCATCGCAGTTGTTGAGGGTATAAATGAGTGGCAGTGTTAATTTCTTTTCTTTGATATCATTACCCGTTGGCTTGCCAATGGCTTCGCTGCTATAATCAAATAAGTCGTCTTTGATTTGAAAAGCCATCCCTACTTTTTCGCCAAAGTGGCGCATTTTTTCGATAGCATCCTCGTTTTCAAACGTGGTTGAAGCGCCCGCTGCACATGATGATGCAAGTAGCGATGCTGTTTTGCCGCCAATGATTTCGTAATAAATAGATTCGTCTAAATTGAGTTTGCGCGATTTTTCTAATTGTAATAATTCGCCTTCACTCATAAGTCTCACCGCAGTAGAAAGTAATTGTAAAACGCGGTGGTCTTTGTTGTCAAGTGAAAGAAGGAGGCCCTTCGATAATAAATAATCGCCTACTAAAACGGCAATCTTATTTTTCCATAAAGCATTGATTGAAAAAAAGCCCCTGCGTTCGTGGGCTTCATCCACCACATCGTCATGAACTAGGGTTGCCGTATGCAATAATTCAACCAAAGAAGCGGCGCGGTAAGAAGATTCATTAATGTCGCCGCCTAATTTAGCACTTAGCAGCACAAACATAGGGCGCAGTTGCTTTCCTTTTCTACGCACGATGTACTGCATGATGCGGTCTAGGAGCGCAACCCTGCTTTTCATGGCTTCCCTGAAGTGAATCTCAAACAGGGCTAATTCTTTAGATATTACTTTTTTGGCTAATTCCATTGCTTAATGGGTTGCAATATAGACAGGATTAGGCAGAAATAATCGAACTAAAAGCAGCGAAATGCCTATCTAGGCCCTCTTAATAGCGTATTTCTCTTAGTATTTATACTTTTAACAATGTCTAAGGCATAGATAGTTATTGGTTCTATGTTATTTAGAGTAATTTTGTATTATAATTAATCTATAAGTTATGGCAAGCATGAAAAATGTTTTAATGGGCGCACTAGCACTCCTAGTTAGTACCATTGGGTTCGCACAAACAGATTTTGGATGGGATTGGAGAGATTCTTCCAAAGTGGCCGTTAAAAAACAGCCACAGCGCAATGAGTTTATCAATAACGTATTTCCTTACCCAGCAAAGCCACGCAGTCAGTGGGAGCTAGGTTTTGGTTTAGGCGTTGCAACCATATCTGCCGATGTTGCATCTAAGGCAGGTTTTGGTGGATCTGTATCTGTAAGAAAAGCGCTTAACCACACTTTTTCACTACGTGCAAGTATTGCCGATTTAAATAGCGCTGGTGAGCCAAATACCTACCAGCTTACTCAAAATAGAGTGCCGTTTAAAACAAAAACACGTCAGTTAGGTTTCGATGTTATCGCATCGCTTAATTCGCTTAGCTATTACAGAGCTAACCCTAAATCAAATGTGTATGTATTGGCAGGTTATAGCCTTACCGGTTCTAGGGTCATGTACAAAACAGCCCAAGCTGGTGCACAAGCAGGTGGTTACCGTATTTTTTATGGTGCTGGACTTCCTGATAGTGAAGAAGGCTTGTTAACCACTGGTTTAGGTACCTCTATTAACAACAGGAAATCATATGCCATTTACAATAGCTTTAGTGCAGGTGGCGGTATCTCATTTAAACTTAGCGATGTATTAAGTGTAGGCCTCGAACAACGCTTTACTTTTTCTGCTTCTGGATATGACTATTTAGATGCTGTAAAAGCAGGTAATAGCAATGATTATTTAGGACAAACATCTGCTAGAATTAACATCAATATTGGTGACCGTTCAAAAAAAGTAGCACCACTATGGTGGCTTAATGCGAACAACTATTTATACCAAGAAATCAATGCGCCTAAGCATATGAAAATGCCTAAGGTTAAATTACCTGACGTAGATAATGATGGCGTAACAGACGAGTTTGATCTAGAACCTAACACACCAGCAGGCGTTTCAGTAGACACACACGGCCGTGCAAAAGATACAGATGGTGACGGAGTTCCAGATTATAGAGACAAAGAACTCATTACCCTTCAATCTTGCTTCCCAGTTAACAATGATGGCGTAGGTTCTTGCCCAGAGCCAGCATGTTGCAAAGAAGTAAAAGAAATGGTGAGCAACTTAAAAACAAATAGCGGATCACTTTGTGAAATTGGTGAATTATCTACCATCGTTTTTGATAGAAACAAAGCTAAACTTTCAAAAGAAGCCACTGAAACATTAGCTATTGTTGCTGCTAAAATAAATGCAAATCCAAACTGTAATATCCGCGTATCGGGTTATGGCTATACGTCAAAATCTGCGCAGCAATTAAGTTGGGACCGCGTGAACGCAGTAGTTAAATATTTAACTGAAAAGCAAGGTGTTTCTGAAAGTAGGTTTATTTATAACGCTAGCGCCGTAGGTAACGAACTTATTGTTACCCTATTTGGAACTACCGAAGCAGGAACCGGAGCAACAAGCGCGCCGCATCCTAACTTAAAAAAATAAGGTTCGAGCAATTTTTTATAAAATGCAAAATGCCCCGCGTAGCGGGGCATTTTTGTTGGGTAAAATTTTTTGTGCAAAAAATCTAGCTCACTAAATTTAAATGTAGCTCACCAAAATTTTGAAGCGAAGAAATTTTTAAATCCGCAGCACCAAAGCGCTCATCTTTTTGTTGGGTCACATGCGGCACAATCACACATTTCATGCGTGCTGCTTTTGCTGCTACCAGTCCATTAAAGGAGTCTTCGAAACAAAGACAGTGCGTTGGGTGGGAGCCGAGCATACTCGCGCAATTTAAATAAACTTGTGGGTGGGGTTTGCCATAAGGCAAATCCTCAGCAGAGGCTGCTGCTTTTACATAAGGCGCAATGCCTGTCATTTTCACAACTAGTTCAATAAGTTCTGGTGGCGAAGAAGTGGCTAGTCCAATTTTGAAATTTCTTTTGTGAAAAAAATCAAAAATATAAGGTACACCTGGCATCATGTTGCCAGTAAATTCTATTTTTTGCAGCACTAAATCTACAATCTTTTTTTCCACCACTTTTAATTCCGTGTCACCAATATTAAAATAGTTAAACCACCATTGAACAAACTCTTTGGTACGGAGTCCTGTTGTTGAATTATACTGTTCCTCCGTTAAATTAACGCCATACTGTTTAAACACTTCGGCAGCTGCATGATTCCACAAAGGCTCACTATCTACTAGTAGTCCATCGATGTCAAATATTACGGTATCAAGTTGCATGCTGCTATTATTTATGCACAAAAATAGGTTTACTGCCTTGTAATTTAACCTAAACCACTATAATTTTAAACAAAAGCATAACAATTTGTTTACATTCCTTATTTTGCACCACATGTTTAATGTGTTGTTATGAAATTAATAGATCGATTTAGACATATTCGGGTAATACGTACGGTGCTATATGCGGTGGTTGGTTTTATTACATATCCAGGTTTGGTATTAATAAATAAAGTAAAAATAGAAGGCACCGAAAATTTATTCAACCTACCTAAAAAGAATGTTTTATTTGTTAGCAATCACCAAACTTATTTTGCTGATGTAATTGCTTTTGTGCATATTTTTTGTGCAGTCAAATGGAGAAAGCACAACCGTTTAGGACTCCCTTTTTATTTACTTAATCCATTCACCAATGTTTACATGGTGGCTGCGGCTGAAACGATGAATGCTAATTGGCTTACAAAACTATTTAAGCTTTGTGGAACACTTACCGTTAAAAGAACATGGCGTGCCGAAGGCAAAGATGTTAACAGAGAAAGAGACAGTGCTGATACCCAAAAAATAGACCAGGCTTTACACCATAGCTGGGTAATAACATTTCCGCAAGGAACAACAAAACCTTTTGCCCCAGGACGTAAAGGCACGGCGCATATTATTAAAAATAACCAGCCCGTTGTGATACCTGTTGTGATCAATGGTTTTTGGAGAGCATTTGACAAAAAAGGCCTCAACTTTAAAAAGCGCGGAACCTTATTATCTGTTCGTTTTAAAGAACCGATGGTTATTGACTATACAGCGCCTGTCGAGGAAATACTTTCTCAAGTAATGGACGCTATTGAGCAAAGCAAAGAATACATGTTAAAGGGAAGGCATCATTTACTAGCGCAATTAGAAAAGTAAGCGCAACACCTGAAAGCAGCATCATCAAATATTTAGTCTTTAATAAACAGCGCTCTTAATTCATTGGCGTCGTCTGGCTTCATTTTTCCGCCAAGTATCAAGCGTAGTTGTCTGCGTCTAAGCGCACCATCAAACAATTTTTTTTCAAAATCGGTTTCAGGAATTAATTGAGGAACCGCAGTAGGTCTGTTATTAGGGTCCAGTGCAACAAAGGTAAAATAGGCTTCGTTGCTTTCGTATCTCTCTTGCTTTTGTAAATCTTCGCCCCACACTTTTACATAAATTTCCATGGAGGTGGTAAAAGCTCTACACACATGCGCTTCTATGTGCACAATGTTGCCCAGCTTAATTGGATTTTTAAAACTTAAATTATCAACAGAAGCGGTCATGCTAGGCAGGTTGCAATGTTTACCTGCTGCCATACCGGATGCAATATCCATCCAGTACATGAGTCGTCCGCCCATTAAATTACCAAAAGTATTGGTATCGTTTGGAAGAACCAGTTCATTCATTACAATAAAACTCTCACTCGCTTTTTTTGCTTCCATAGTAGATCGTATTTATGTCAAAGGTAATAAAGCCAATGCGTATTTGTTCAAGATGCGTAAACTAGATAACAACCTGCTCCAGTGTTTGTAAAAATGCCGGGTCTACATCGGCGCCAATGCCAGGTGCTTCACTTAGTTCCAGATGCATGCCTTTGTAGATGGCGCCACCAGTAACCGGATCTATTTTGTGCCCTAGTAAACAAGTATCTAAATCGTAAAATTGAATATTATCAAGGCTCATGGCAAGGTGCACTTTTGCACTCAGGGCTAGTCTACTTTCTAACATGCCACCAAGCATACAAGGGATACCTGCGGCTTCTGCCACTTTATTAATAGCAAGTGCTTCTTTAATACCACCACTTTTAGCAAGTTTAATATTGATATAAGTGCATGCTTTATTAGCAATGATTCTTTCCGCGTCATGGTGTGTGTACACACTTTCGTCGGCCATAATTGCAATGGGAGAAATAGCGCAAAGCGCAGGTAATAAATGATCCTTAAAACTGCGCATGGGTTGTTCGCAAAACTGTATATCATATTTGGCTAAACCGGTAAGTGCAGTAACCGCATCATCATAAGACCAGCCCTGATTGGCGTCTATACGCAGTATAGTATTTGATCCTACGGCTTCTCTAATTTTTTGAATGCGCGCAATATCGGTTGATGGATCTTTGCCAAGTTTTACTTTAATCATGCGCACGCCATCTGCAACAAATTTTGCAGCGGTGTCCGCCATGTTTTGTGGCGTGTCTATTCCAATGGTTAAATCACTTTCAATATCTTTTATCTTTCCGCCTAAATACTTGTACAAAGGAAGCCCTGCATGTTTAGCTGCCAAATCATACAATGCCATATCAAAAGCACTTTTAGCGGTATAGTTGCGTGCCGTAAATAAATCAAGCTCTGCACATCTTGCATTTATATCAAGTGCATTTTTGTGTTTCCAAATGGCTGCAAATTCTTTTGCCATTTCATAACAGGTAGCCTGCGTTTCACCAACAATCATGGGAAAGGCAGAGCATTCGCCAACCCCAATATACCCTGAATTTGTATGTATGCGAATAAGTAGGTTTTGGGCAAAATGCATGGTGCCCGTTGCAATCGTAAACGGCACCATGGGAATCGAATATTTATAAACCTCTATTTTTAAAATTTCCATGCCCCAATTTCTGCAATTATTTAATACGTTCCTTATTTTATTGATAGGCAAACAAAACAGGCCGTCTCTTGTTATACTCAAAAACAAAGTCATGGAAACGATAAAAGGTAAACGCGTACTCTTATTTGGTGCAACAGGCGGCATTGGCGCCAAAGTAGCTGAACTATTAATTGGCGGGGGTGCTACCGTTTTTTTGTTGGCTCGAAATGCGCAAAAACTCCAAGACTTGGCGGTTCAATTATCGGTTCCGGCGGGGCAGTATTTTACAGTAGACATTACAGATGCTGCGGCTGTTGATGCTGCGGTAGGTCAAGTGGTTGCAGGTGGAGGGGTGGATATCCTTATCAATGCCGTGGGTGTTGGTATTATTAAGCCACTAGAAACACTTACCCATCAAGACTTTATGGATTCTCTACAAATTAATTTAGTGGGCAGTTTTAACGCTGTTAAAGCGGTTATGCCTGCCATGAAAGAAGCTAAAAAAGGACTCATCATCAATATTCCGGGGGTTTTAGGTAAAGTGCCAATGGCTGGTGCGGCCGCCTATTGTGCAAGTAAATATGGTATTGTGGGAATGATGCAAAGCATTCGAGAAGAAGTAAAACGTACCGAAATCAGAATCACCAATTTGTTTTTGGGTGGGGTGGACAGTCCTTTTTGGGATACCATCGACCTGCGCGTACAAAAAGATAAATTGATTGTGGTAGATGAAGCGGCTAGGGCTATCTGGTTTTTATGCCAGCAGCCTAGATCAGGCGTCGTGAGCGAAATGGTGTTACAGCCATTTAACCACCAGGCTATATAGCACACTCAGTCTTTCTGTTTAGGCTACCTGCTATAAATTATTTTTTATATTGCGACCTGTTCCGATATTCGCGGTCACGAACAACTGTTAGCGATGAATATTTCATTTGAGAATACCCAAAATGCATTTGCCTACAAGTCTACACAGGCTTTAAAAAGGGCAAAGCTTTTATTTGGTTTTATGGGTTACCCAACACTTGTTCAAATGGGTACAAGATTAGTACCTGCGCTTTTAAAAGCAGGACTTCCTATTAAAGGCATTATTAAAAATACCATATTCAAACAATTTGTTGGCGGTGAAACACTAGTAGAGACCATTCCAGTAGCTCAAATGCTTGCCGAACACAACGTAGATGTTATTTTAGATTATGGGGTAGAAGGAAAAGAAGGGGAAGAAAGTTTTGATCATGCAACGCAGGTTTTTATTGATGTGATCAATCACGCGGCTACTCAAAAAAATATTCCATTTATTAGTATCAAAGTAACGGGTCTTGCAAGTCATGAACTATTACAAACACTTCACGAAGCACCCCGTTTACGAAGTGGTATTCATGACAATGAAATGGAACAAGCGGCCTGGAACCGAGTAAGAGAGCGGATGTACGCGATTTGTGAAGCTGCTGCCGAAAAAAATATTGGCGTACTAGTGGATGCCGAAGAAAGTTGGATCCAGGATCCCATAGATAGGTTAACCATGGAAATGATGGCGGAGTTTAACAAACAAAAAGCCGTTGTATTTAATACCATTCAATTGTACCGTCACGACCGATTACATTTTTTACGCATCTCTCATCAAATTGCTGAAGCGCAAGGTTTTGTTTTGGGATTAAAATTAGTGCGCGGTGCGTACATGGAAAAAGAGCGCGCAGTAGCCCTCGAAAAAAACAAACAGTCGCCGATTCAAATATCCAAAGAAGCCACAGACGCAGACTATGACGAAGCGGTTCGCTTTTGCATGGATCATATTCATTCTACCGCTGTAATTATTGCATCACACAATGAGCAAAGCAATTTATTAGGCGCTAAATTATTAGATGAAATGATGCTTCCGCACAATCATCCGCATGTACATTTTTCGCAGCTATATGGCATGAGTGATACCATCACTTTTAACCTTGCCAAAGAAGGCTTTAATGTAAGTAAGTACCTTCCTTTTGGACCCATACAAGATGTTATTCCTTACCTCATGCGCAGGGCGCAAGAAAATACGAGTGTAAGTGGTCAAACCGGTCGTGAATTATTGCAATTAAAGCGTGAGTTGGCAAGGCGTAAATCCCTGTAAACACTGCGGTGTAGTCGCTTTTGTATCTAATTCACAGATTCTCCCCAAATTCCATTTTGGCTCTAAACATCCCGCTTGATGGCGTAATTTGCAGCCATGCAGCAATACTTAGATTTACTCCAACATATTTTAGATAACGGCACCGAAAAAACGGACAGAACAGGTACTGGAACCAGGAGCTGTTTTGGCTATCAAATGCGTTTTGATTTGCAAAAAGGTTTTCCAATGGTGACCACAAAAAAGCTGCACGTAAAAAGTATTTTTTATGAGCTATTGTGGTTTTTAAAAGGAGACACCAACATCAAATATTTAAAAGAAAATGGTGTTTCTATTTGGGACGAATGGGCCAACGAAGCTGGAGAACTAGGTCCGGTTTATGGTGAGCAGTGGCGCAGTTGGAAAGGAGCGGATGGGGTAGTAGTAGATCAAATTACTGAGCTCATTAAACAAATAAAAACAACACCAGATAGTAGACGACTTATTGTAAGTGCATGGAATGTGGCAGAGCTTCCAAAAATGGCGCTGATGCCTTGTCATACCCTGTTTCAATTTTATGTTGCAGATGGTAAACTAAGTTGTCAGTTGTATCAGCGTAGCGCCGATGTATTTTTAGGGGTTCCTTTTAACATTGCATCTTACGCTTTATTAACCATGATGATAGCGCAGGTATGTGATTTAGAATGTGGGGATTTTGTACATAGTTTTGGTGATGTGCATTTGTATAACAATCACATCGAGCAGGCAAAGCTTCAATTAACAAGAACGCCATTTGAACTCCCTACTTTAAAAATCAATCCTGCGGTAAAAGATATCTTTGGTTTTGACTTTTCAGATTTTACCATAGAAAATTACCAGTGCCATTCAGGTATTAAGGCGCCGGTTGCTATTTAATCATATTTACTTTTAACGACTACTATGATTGTTTCATTAATTGTTGCGGCCGGCACGAACAATGCCATTGGGAAAGACAATCAGTTGTTGTGGCATTTACCCAAAGACCTTCAATTTTTTAAGCAAACAACCTGGGCCATGCCTGTGGTGATGGGGCGTAAAACCTTTGAATCCCTTGGTGGGAAGCCCCTCAATGGTAGGGTAAATATTATTATTACCAGACAAAAAGATTGGTCGCATGAAGGTGTTGTTGTGGTGCATTCCCTGGCAGACGCGCTATTTTTTGCAAGAGAATCTGATTACAAAGAAGTGTTTATTGCAGGGGGTGGTGAAATTTATGCGCAGGCCATGTCTCAGGCCAATAAGATATACATGACAAGGGTTGATGCTATTATTGATGGCGATACTTTTTTTCCTGAAATTGATAGTTCGGATTTTGCCTTATCAAATGAAGTAACGCATGCGGCGCATGAAAAACATGCCTATGGTTTTTCTTTTCAAACCTGGCTTCGCAAATAAAATTTTCTAGCTTATTTATGTATGGACACTTTACGTTAGCACTAAAATATTTTCGCTATTTATGTACAGCGGCTAACGGAAAAGGACATGGCGTGCATTCTCCATTTGTTTTTGAATTTATTACGCGGGTGTTAAATGACCGTCGAAATTTTTATGCATTTGAGTCGATCGAAAAAATCAGACAGGATTTGTTGTCTAATCATAATACCATCGAAATTGAAGATTTTGGCGCAGGTTCGCGCGTTGCAAAAACCAATACCAGAAAAATAAGTGCAGTTGCCAAAGGTTCTTTAAAGCCCGCAAAATACAGTCAGCTTTTATTTAGAATGATTGATTTTTATGCACCTGGCCAAATTATTGAGCTAGGTACTTCGCTGGGTATCACCACGGCGTATTTAGCATCCGCCAATCCAGCAGCACCGGTAACCACTTTTGAGGGCTCAAGTGCTGTTGCACAAATTGCGGAACAAAACCATCAATCATTGGGGCTAACAAATATTTCACTAATTGAAGGGAACTTTGATGAAGAGCTGCCCAAATGGCTAGAACAAGGCAAGCGCGTAGACTTTGCGTTTATAGATGGCAATCATGCATACAAACCTACCATGGCCTATTTTGAGGCTCTCTTAGAAGCGGTCCATGAAAATTCCATACTCGTTTTTGACGATATCCACTGGAGCGCTGAAATGGAGCAGGCCTGGGCTCAAATAAGCGCACACCCTAGGGTTACCCTGAGCATCGATCTATTTTTTATTGGGGTTGTTTTTTTTAGGCAGGAATTTGCTCAAAAACAGCAGGTTTCCATCCGATTTTAAGAAGAATTAATAAAAGGCCTATCCAATTAATGAGTAAATTTGCGCATGATTCTCGGAATACTTAAAGAAACCAACAACGATAAACGTGTATCGTTATTACCGGAGCAGGCAGCTGTTTTGGTTGCAAAACAAGTAAATGTAATCGTAGAAACGGGTGCAGGTGATGCAGCATATGCCGCAGACGCCACCTACACCGACAAAAACGTGTCAGTTAAAGACCGCGCTACTGTTCTATCAACCGCTGATCTTGTACTTTCAATCAATCCACTTTCAGCATCGGAAATGGCACAGATTAAACCTGGTGCCGTTGTACTTGGTACATTTCAACCTCTAATTAACACGGATCTTGTAAAGCAAGCCATCGATAAAAAAGCGAGCTTGTTTAGTATGGATATGATTCCGCGCACAACACGTGCACAAAGCATGGACGTGTTAAGTAGCCAAGCAAACATTGCAGGTTACAGAGCGGTGCTATTAGCTGCTACGATGTTTCCAAAATACTTTCCCATGTTTATGACAGCGGCAGGAAGTATTCCGCCGGCTAAAATGGTGATCATTGGTGCAGGTGTTGCAGGACTTCAAGCTATTGCAACGGCTAAAAGACTCGGCGCTGTTGTAGAAGTATCAGATACCAGACCTCAGGTAAAAGAAGAAGTTATGAGCCTTGGTGCTAAATTTATTGAAGTAGAGGGCGCCGCCGACGCATCAAAAGCAGGTGGTTATGCAGTAGAGCAATCCGATGAATTTAAACAAAGACAACAACAAAGACTTGCAGAGTCTATTGCAAAAGCAGATATCATTATTACAACCGCACAAATTCCTGGTAAAAAAGCGCCAGTTTTAATTACCGACGCTATGTTAAAGTCTATGAAGCCAGGAAGTGTGGTGATTGATTTAGCTGCTGCCACAGGAGGTAATACAACCGTTACAAAAAACAATGAAACCATTGTTTATGAAGGCGTAACTATTTTAGGTAATAGTAATTTGGCTTCTGACATGCCTTCTGATGCAAGTAAATTATATGGTAAAAATATTTTAAACTTTTTGCAACTCATCATCACCAAAGAAGGTGCACTCGAATTAAATTTTGAAGATGATTTAGTGAAAGGTTGTTGTATGGCACACGAAGGTGCAGTAGCTAATGAAAGGGTAGGAGCACTGATCAATTAATTTTTTTGAAAAAATAATATGGAAGCAATTTTAAATTGGGCACAAGCACATATCGACATCATATACATTGTGGTGCTTTCGATTTTTTTAGGCATCGAAGTAATTGGTAGAGTGCCAAGTGTATTACACACGCCACTTATGAGTGGTGCCAATGCCATTCATGGTGTTGTTATTATTGGTGCCATTATTGTTATGGGCAAAGTAGAGCCAGGTCATTATGTAACACTCATCATTGGATTTTTAGCCGTGGTGCTTGGTACATTAAATGTAGTGGGTGGTTTTGTAGTTACAGACCGCATGTTAGAAATGTTTAAGAAAAAGAAGTAATCAAGGTAGCTGCCATTGTAGCATCAAATAAATCATTTATGGAATTAAGTATACTTACAATTTGTTATTTAATAGGGTCCCTTACATTTATTATTGGGCTTAAAATGTTATCACATCCAGAGTCTGCGCGTAAGGGCAATATGGTAGCTGCTGTAGGTATGTTTATCGCCATTTTTGGCACTATATTTTTATACCAAGAAAATGGCGTGGGATTACATAACTATGGCTGGATTTTTGGTGCGTTGGTACTTGGCACTATTGTTGGAACACTAGCTGCAAAGCGTGTTAAAATGACGGCCATGCCAGAACTTGTAAGTTTATTTAATGGTATGGGCGGTGCATGTGCGGCTTTAATTTCTGTGATCGAATTTGGTCATATTGCTGCTTTGTACAGTGGCGAACATCCTGATCAATTAGCTCCAACTCAGGGCACATTATTAACTATATTTTTAGGACTTATTATTGGTGCGGTATCTTTTGCAGGTAGTATTATTGCATGGGGTAAGCTCAATGGTAAAATCAAAGATTTTTCTTTTAAAGGACAACAGGTATTTAACCTTGTTTTATTTTTTGCAACACTTGCCGTTGCGGGTTATTTAGTAGTAGCTATTGATAGCAGCAACTATGTATTGTTTTATGGTATTTTAGTGGCGGCACTTATTTATGGTGTTCTATTTGTACTTCCAATTGGCGGCGCCGATATGCCAGTGGTCATTTCGTTATTAAACTCATTTACCGGTGTAGCTGCAGCTTGCGGTGGATTTTTATACAACAACAGCGTTATGTTAACAGGTGGTATCTTAGTAGGTGCTGCTGGTACTTTATTAACGGTGCTTATGTGTAAAGCCATGAATAGAAGCTTAACCAATGTGTTAATTGGTTCATTTGGTGGAAATGCTGCTGGTGGATCTGCTGCAGCTGGTCCGCAAGGCGCCTACAAAGAAATCTCTATTTCTGATGCGGCGGTATGTATGAGCTATGCCAACAAAGTTATTATTGTTCCTGGTTATGGCTTAGCGGTTGCGCAGGCGCAACACGTTTGTCACGAATTAGAAAAGTTATTAGAAGATAAGGGTGTTGATGTAAAATACGCCATTCATCCAGTGGCAGGTCGTATGCCGGGTCATATGAACGTGTTATTAGCAGAAGC
>JBMSJE010000050.1:0-12985 GCA_049418605.1 Sediminibacterium sp.
TGTGAGCCATCACAGTTAGGCATTCTTTTTGAAAGACCACAAGTACAATCTGTAATGCCAATACCAGCTAGTATTCTATCTCTATATTTTTCAATTCTGGAGAATCTGGTTTCGGGCTGTTTCGCGGCAGAAAAAAATATTAGATAACCTCTTTGTCTACCAGGGGTTAAAGATTCAAATGCTTTTTTAAGTGCAGGATTCTTTTTAAAAACAGTATTTAGTTCTTCTACCA
Organism: Sediminibacterium sp.; assembly: GCA_049418605.1. Classification (GTDB taxonomy): domain Bacteria; phylum Bacteroidota; class Bacteroidia; order Chitinophagales; family Chitinophagaceae; genus Sediminibacterium. The sequence continues at coordinate 233 of JBMSJE010000050.1, forward strand.
CAATAGCTGGTGCTGCTTCAGATTTTATTGGCTTAAGTTCTTCTTTACTAATGGATTCTTTAATGAACTTTTTAATAATTGAAGTTTTTTTTACAATGTCTTGTAAGTTTTCGAGTCTTAGTTGTCTTCCAAATCTAGTATGCTCGCCAGGTTTAACTAATAGACTTTTAGGATCTGTTAAGTTAGCACCATTAAAAAAGCCTAGCGCAAAGTATTCTTTGAAAGGTGCAATAATTAATATGTTCTTGTCATTAAATGTATAGCAAGGCGCACCCCATTTAAAATCTTCGATGAGTTCTGTTTGAAGTAAAATAGACCTTATGGCAATTATTTCTTCTTGCCAAAGTTTAGCATTGGCTATATAAATATCAACTAAGGTGTTCATGTTATAAAGATAAAACACTTCCAAGTATATTTATCTAGCAAATTCTTGTTATACTTGTATTTATAATCATTACTATGGAAGTCCATCACCCACATCATTTAAATCATAAGAAAAACTGGAAAGAATATTTTTTAGAATTCTTTATGCTTTTTGCAGCTGTTACACTTGGTTTTTTTGCCGAAAATGTAAGAGAGCATTCTATAGAATCTTTGAGCGAGAAGGAGTATATGACCACTATGATCGAAGATTTAAAAGAGGATACTACAAGAATCAATCGATCTGCTTTATTAACTAGTATTAAAGTTAGAGGGTTGGATAGTTTAATTCGAAATATTTATGCTACTCCTTTTACCGATAGCTCAAAAAGGGTTTTGTATTACTTGAATAGACGCTACATGGGTTCGGCAACAGATGTTGCATTCTCACGAAGAACAATTAGTCAATTGGTAGGATCTGGAAATTTGAGACTTGTAAAAAATATAAAAATATCTGATGAAATAGTACAGTATGAAATTGGCACAGAAAGAATTTTAAGGCAATACAGTATCTATCATGATCAATATCAACAAAAATCTAGAGATATAGGAAATAAAATCTTCGATTCTTATTATCTATTAGATTATGATAGAGAAACTGTAAAAGATTTAGTAAAAACAAATGCACGATTGAATTTTTTAGATGATAATCCCCAACAATTTAGAGAACTAGCCAATGGCGTATATGGCGGAAAGAGTGTTCTAACTATTTACGTTACAATTATAAATAGACAAAAAGAACTTGCAAAAAAAATCATCGAGGATTTACGAAAAGAATACTCAATAAAAGAAAAAGCAATTGGCGATGAGTAGAAAAATATTTTTATTTATTGTATTCCTACCTGTTATCATTGTTTCTGCTCAGCAGAAATCAAATACAAAAAATTCGCTTCCCATTGGCGTTTTTGATTCCGGCACAGGTGGTTTAACAGTACTCGAAGCCTTGTTAACACTCGATGCATTTAATAATGAAACAGGAAAACCCGGCTCTGATGGAAAACTTGATTTTTCAAAAGAATACTTTCAGTATTTAGCCGATCAGGCCAATATGCCTTATGGTAATTACGCGGCTGCTAATAAAACCGATTTGCTAAAAGAGCACATTCAAAAAAACATGCAATTTTTTTTAACAAGTGCTTCTCAAAAACCAGCGGTAAAAATGATTGTTTTAGCATGTAATACAGCTACTGCATATGCGCTTACGGATATTAAAAATCAATTTCATAAGCAATCTATTGAGGTACCTGTAATTGGTGTTATAGATGCTGGTTCAAAAGCTGCACTAGCATATCAACAAAAAAACGGTATTGGAACAATAGGTGTATTTGCTACCGCAGGTACGGTTGCTTCAAATGGTTATCCAAGAACCTTACAAGCTATGGCAAAGTTGCAAGGCATGCAATCTTTGTCAATTGTAAGCCAGGGCGGTTTTGGACTTGCCGAAAGTATAGATCGCGATTGGAGTTATTTTGTAGACACATTAACTAAGGCTAGAAACGAATATAAAGGCCCATCCCTCAAAAACAATACGTATACCATAGACACTTCACTATTGAGCGCTTATCGGTTTGATACTTCTAGCAATAAGCTATTATGTGAATACGATGATAAAGGAAGTTGTTTAGACATGCAATTAAACGATCCGTCAAATTATGTTAGGTACCATCTAGTAAGTTTATTGGAAAAAATGATTGTAAGTAAAATTACTAAGCCAATGAACACCCTTATTTTAGGCTGCACGCATTATCCGTATCTAAAAGATACGATTGCATCTGTATTAAATGAATTATATCATTATAAGAATAAAAACGAATATAGGTACAGAAAATTTCTTGTTGAAAAAGTAGAACTAATTGATCCCTCAATTGAAACCGCTAAGGAAGTTTATATAGCACTACAAAAGCAGACGCTTTCAAATAGTAATCCAGTCCAAAAAAATCAATTTTATATTACCATTCCAAATACGAACGTACCTGAAAATGCATTGCAGCCAGATGGTTGGTTTACTTATGACTATAAATACGGAAGAGAAGCTGGTGCTAATAAGGAGTATGTAAAGTATGTTCCCTTTGATGCTAAAAATATTTCGGAAGCATCGTATAGTCGCTTTAAAATTGTGTTGCCAAGGTCTTATGCCGAAATTGTGAAGTCTAAACTTAAATAATTGCCATCTTTAACCGAGTTCCAATTATCGATTAATTTATAAAAGAGGGATCTTATAGCTGTTAATTCAGTTGATGAAATCTTGATGACTGAGATGGAAGGATTCTGCTGCATTAGGCTTTGTTCAAGCATCTCATTGATATTATCAAATAAACCTTGTGTAAATTCTATTAATAAAAGATTAGTAAGATGTTCCGAATACCAAGCTTCATTAGATAGTTCCAAAGCATCTCTTTTTTCTTTATTTTCAAAAACATTTGGATTGATGCCACTCGCAATTAGCCCCCAAAACGACGTTTTATATCCTAAAGTTGTTTCAATGGCAAAATGACAAAGATCGTGCAGCACCAAAAAATTGTCCGCCTCTATCCAATAGGTTTCTAATCCATCTCTTAAATACGAAATTACATGCTTACTATTGCTTCTTTTTTTAATCTGAATTTTCACAAAAAATTATTTTTTAAAAACAAAAACAGCAATTTCTTTTTCTATTTTTCCTTCAATAATACGGTAATTTTTTGTTTTGTGCATGAATGCATTTAGCTTTTCCATAAAAGGATTTGCAGTAATTCTATTTGGAGTAGCAAGAATAACGACGCTACCTTTATTTATAAATGAATTAATTGAAAAAACCAAAGTTTCAAAATCGGTTGGATTGTAATTTGTATCACTTAGTAAAATCGTATCTGCTATAATATAATCAGGTATATGATTCCAATTCAATACTACTGATGTAGCGTTTGTTAAATTTAAGTGCGCAATGTTTTTATTAGCAAGAGAAACCGCTTCATTATCGTAATCTGAGATTATAATTTCCCTGGCTTTTTGCGCCATAAAAAATGAAGGAATTCCAATCCCAGCGCCTATTTCCAACAGTTTCTTATTTTCTATCCAATGGGGTTCTTCTTGTAAAAAAGTAACCATTGCTTTTGAGGATGCCCATATTTTTGCCCAATAAGGAAACGGTAAATTTGGGTCTTGTTCCTTTAGTTTGTCATAAACTGTTTTAACGACAGCAACGTCAGGTACCCACAAAGAAATTTCAGGACTTAATTGTTCAAGTATAATTGGATACACTATTTTATTTGCCCTCCACAGCTTTTTCTAGATCAGCAATAATAAATTTAGACATTTGTAAAAATGCATAAGTAGCTTTTGGGGCTGTTTCCGGGTTTGTCATATACTTTCCTAATATCGAAGGAACGATTTGCCAATGTACGCCATACCTATCCTGAAGCCAACCACATTTTCCTGGGGCACCTTCTTTTGTTAAATAGTCCCAATAGTAATCTATTTCATTTTGTGTATTTACTGAAATAGTGAAAGACACAGCATCTGTTATACTAAAAGCATGAGGCGCTGAACTATCCATGATACCAAAAGGCAAATTATTGATTTCAAACTGAGCGTACATAATATATCCTTCAATATCATGTCCCCCTTTTTCGTATTTTCTCATTTCTACAAGACTTGAATTTGTAAAAAGAGAGCTATAATGTGTAATTGCTTCTTCTGCCTTACCTGCATTATTTCCACAAAACATTAAACTGGGCATCACTTTGCAGCTGCTCTTGTAATCCACAATAATTTGCCAGTTCACGCCAAATTTGTCTGCGCACCATCCGTATTTTTTACTCCATGGATATTCATTTAAAGGCATTAATACTTTACCTTCTAAAGTGAGTTGATTCCATATCGTTTCTGCCTCTTCATTACTTTCGGCCATTATGTAAAATGAAATAGCCGGTGTAATTGGATGGCCGGGTCCGCCGTTTAGGTGCATAAAACGTCTACCATATAAGGTGTAAACAACCGCCAATGGATTTTGAGATACAAGCTCTGCGCCACTATTAAAAACTTCTTTATAGAAGTCAAAGGCCTCCTTGGCTTTTCCATCAAACCACAAACATGTTCCTATTGAATGAGACATACGTAATTAATTAACAATTAAATTTTGATACAAAGCGTTCACCGTTTTTCTAATAACATTATTGTATCCTTTGGTTTCGCCAGGATGACATCCGTTGCTAATTACTACTATGCCGTATTTTTCTTGGGGATTAAAAAACATAGCACTAAATAGTCCATAGGCAGAACCTGTATGCCCTATCATTTTTTCGCCATCAATGATAGATCCTGGAGTTTCTAATGCAAAACCATAAGGCTCAATATCAGAACCAGCTGTTTGCATGAGCTTCGAACTCTTTTTTGAAATAATTCTAACCCCATTATATTTTCCATAGTTAGCATGCATCATCATGTAAGTAGCTAAATCTTGTGCAGATATTTTCATGCCCCCGGTAGGCGAAAATATGGGTGCGCTATATCCCATTTGATAAGCAGCTACTTCTGTGGTTCTTGGTGCATAAGCATTGGGCGATACTACAAATTTTGATGCATCTGGCTGATATTCATATATCGTTGCAAATTTAGACTTGTCTAATCCGTTTACGTAGTACCCTCCATATAATTGTAATGGTTTTAAAATATGATTTTGAATGTAGGTATCAAATCTTTCGCCACTTACTTTTTCTATAATTGTTCCAATGATATTAAAGTTGAGGTTGCAATAAATATAGCCTTTACCAGGTTCGTAATTATTATAACATTTGCTCCAATTCTCGGATTTAGTGGGATTAATAGAATCGAGCGAAAAATAACCTTGACTATCATTAATCGATGAAAGGTGCGATAGCATGAGTCTTAAAGTAATAACTGTTTCTGGGAATTTAGGGTTCCGCACTTTAAATCCTATCAGTTCGCTAACATCTTGATCCAATGAAAGTTTTTTAGCTTCTACCAATTGCATGATCGCAGTTGCAGAAAATGATTTTGAAATAGAGGCAATTCTAAAAATATTTTCGTTACTAAGTGGGGTATTGGTTTCGGCGTCTTTTAATCCAAAAGATTGAGTGTAAATTATTTTATTGTTTTTTATAACAGCCACCGATAAACCCATCACTGGGTTTTCTTGCATAATTTGTTGAATAGCTGCTGTGGCTTTATTTTCTTGGGCAATACTTTTTAATGGAAAGTATAATACACATACTGTGATAATTTGAAAGATCCAATTAATTTTATTTTTCATAATAAATTATAATAATTTTAATGCAAGAATTATAAATACAAGATACAAAATTTAAATATCGCAATTGATTAGCAGTAAAAACAAATGGCTACAAGCAGCAACAAGCATTGGTATATTATATGCGCTTGCCTTATTAGTTTTTGCTGCAGATGTTTTTAGTAAAGAACAAAGTATTTCTCAAACCGTTTCTGATTTATTCCTGCATCTTATACCAACGGCGCTTGTGCTATTATTTGTAGTTGTTGGATATAAAAAGCCACTGATTGGCGCTATCATTTTTGCAATTTACGCTGTTGCATATATCATTACAGGGTGGTCCAACATGCATTGGTCTGCTCATGTTTTAATAGCCGGGCCGCTTTTAGCGATAAGCTTTTTATATGTAATGGCTTATAAATCAATTAAATAGACCAACAGTTCACAATTTCAACTATTAATCGTAATATTGCGATTAATATGGGTGCCAGTAAAATCATTGATTATTCCGAAGCCGAGATGCAAATAGCAAAATTTGCAAAAGCTTTATCACATCCTGCTCGAGTTGCCATCTTGCAATTATTAATCCAAAAGCAGTCTTGTATTTGTGGTGATATTGTGGATGAACTCCCAATTGCGCAGTCAACTGTATCCCAACACTTGAAAGAATTAAAACAAGCTGGCCTCATTAAAGGCAATATAGAGGGTGCTTCTATTTGTTATTGTGTTGATACTGAAGTATTACAAACAGCAAACCAAATTTTAAATACAGTGTTATCAGTATCTATTGAGTCTCCAATAACTTGTTGTTAAATTAAAAAGTAAAAAAATGCAAACAGACGAACAACTTAAAGAAATTGCAAAAAACAAGTACAGCGAAATAGCATTACAAGATAAAGAAACAAATATGTCTTCTTGTTGCGGTGCAGGTGGCTGTTCTACCGAAGTATATAATATCATGTCTGAAGATTATACTACACTTGATGGATATACAGCAGACGCTGATCTAGGCCTTGGCTGTGGATTACCTACACAATTTGCGCGCATAAAAAAAGGAGATTTAGTTATTGATTTAGGAAGTGGTGCTGGTAACGATTGTTTTATTGCTCGACATGAAACGGGTGAAACAGGTAAGGTTATTGGCATTGATTTTACACCAGCAATGATTAATAAGGCGCGCGCCAACGCAGAGGCTCGTGGATTTAATAATGTAGAATTCAGACAAGGGGATATTGAAAATATGCCCGTCACTTCTAATGTAGCAGATGTTATTGTAAGCAACTGCGTATTAAATTTAGTGCCTAACAAACATGGCGTATTTACAGAAATGTATAGGGTGTTAAAACCGGGTGGTCATTTTAGTATCAGTGATGTAGTACTTGTAGGGGCCTTACCAGAGGGCTTACGCAAAGATGCTGAAATGTATGCTGGATGTGTATCAGGGGCGATTCAAAAAAATGTTTATCTCGAATTAATTCATGCTACTGGTTTTGAAAATGTTACCATTCAAAAAGAAAAAGCCATTGTAATTCCTGATGATATTTTAGTAAATTATTTATCAGCTTCAGAAATAACTGCATTTAAATCTGGTAGTACAGGCATTTTGAGTATTACTGTATTTGCGCAAAAACCATTAGAAAATAAAACAGCTTGTGTGCCAGGTGGCGGCTGTTGTTAATCACAACATCGATGAAAAATATTTTAGTACTCTGTACCGGCAATAGTTGTCGAAGCCAAATAGCACATGGCTATTTGAAAACCTTTGCTTCCGATAAGGCAAATGTATATAGCGCTGGCGTAGAAACACATGGCGTAAACCCAAGAGCCATTGCAACAATGAAGGAAGATGGCATTGATATTTCTGATCACACTTCTAACAATGTGTTAGAGTATACTGGTATTGATTTTGATTTTGTAATTACAGTTTGTGATCATGCCAAAGAAGTGTGTCCGTATTATCCAAGCAATGCCCAAAAATTTCATTATAATTTTCCGGACCCAGCAAAAGCAGTTGGCACCGAGGAAGAAATTAATAGGTCATTTATTGAAGTGCGCGAGATGATTAAAAAATACTGTTTACAATTTGTAAAAGAAAACATATGAGCGGTCTTACAGCACTAGTTATTGGAGCTACAGGCGCTACAGGTACGGAACTTGTAAAGCAATTAATCGATGATAACCAGTATACTAGTGTCGTTGTATTTTCTAGAAGACCCCTATTGCTTTCACACCCAACCTTAACAACGCATATTGTTGATTTTGACAAGCCGCAAGCTTGGGCGCATTTAGTACAGGGTGATGTACTATTTTCGGCACTGGCTACCACGCTAAAACAGGCAGGAAGCCAAAAAGAGCAGTATAAAATTGATTATACCTATCAATACCAAACGGCTGCAATAGCTGCGGCTAATGGTGTATCTAATTATGTGTTGGTATCAGCTATGGGTGCCAACGCAAAATCTTGGCTATTTTACCCCCGTATTAAAGGGGAGCTGGATAACGCAGTAGCGGTTCTACCGTTTAAGCAAATTCATATTTTTAGACCTGGATTTTTACTAAGACAACCAGATAAAATAAGGCCTATGGAAAAACTAGGCATTACCATCATTCAATTCTTTAATAAGCTCGGTTTATTTAAAAGCCAAAGGTCACTTCCGGTTGAGGTACTTGCGCAAAAAATGCGTTTCGTATTATTAAATCCGGCAGCACAAAAATTTCAAATTTATTCTTTGGATTCAATATTTGATTTGTAGTATCTTACTATTTCAAATACCTCCTGTCATGAAAAAATTTGTTACAGTAATTACTATCTTAGTACTATTTATTGGTACCAGCTTTGCGCAAGTATTATCACCCATTGTTACAAAATCTAAAAATTTAGATTACGCTAAACTTGCACAGATAGATACCTTGCTTAACGATTATGTTAAAAATAATTGGTTGGTAGGTGCTTCAACGATTATTGTTAAAGACAATCAAGTCGTTTATTACAAAGGCCATGGCTTTTCAGATAGAGCTTCAAAAAAACCGATGGACCCAAATTCTATTTTTAGAATCATGAGTCAAACCAAAGCTATTACTAGTTTGGCAGTGTTACAATTATTTGAAAATGGTAAACTTAATTTAGATCAAGCAGTAGGCGACTTTATACCAACTTTTTATAAGCAATCGGTTTTAAAAGATTTTAATGCCGCAGATACAAGCTACACAACAGTTCCAGCAAAAAGAAATATTACCATCAGAGATTTATTAACCCATTCTTCTGGTATTGATTATGCTGGCATTGGTTCAGAAAAAATGAAAGCTATTTATGCAAAAGCAGGTATACCATCAGGACTAGGAAAAATTAATGGTACTTTATTAGAGCATATGAAAGCGCTTGGAACTTTACCACTTATTCATCAGCCAGGCGAAAAATTTACCTATGGTTTAAATTCTGATTTATTGGGTTGTATTGTTGAAGTTGTTTCTGGCATGACACTCGAAGCGTATTTCAATAAATATATTTTTGAGCCAATGGATATGAAGGATACATATTTTAATGTTCCTGCTTCAAAAGCAAATAGGCTCCCGACGGTTTACACAGAAGACAGCAATAAAAAAATTATAGAATGGGAGCCTACATTTAGAAATATTGATCCTAACTATCCATTACTAGGGACAACCTTTTTTTCTGGTGGCGCTGGTTTGTCTTCTACTGCATTTGACTATGCTATATTTTTACAAATGATTTTAAATGGTGGAAAATACAATGGCAAACAAATTATTTCGCCAAGAACAGCCGAGTTAATGCTGAGCCCACAATTAGATTTTAAATTTGAAGGACTTAACGATTTTGGTTTAGGTTTTGCGCTTACTTCTGAAAAAGCAGCAAATTTAAATGCTCGAAACAAAGGTTCTTTTTCTTGGGGCGGTTATTATGGTACCACCTATTGGGCCGACCCTAAAGAAAAATTGATTTGCTTAATCATGACACAGCATACACCCAATTCACATACTGGATTTTCGGCTAAAATTGAAAATATCATTTACGGAAGTTTAATTAAATAGTAACGACACAACAAACTAATTAGACAAACACTATCATGAGATTGTCATTTTACATGTAAAGTTGGTGAATTAAACTATTTACAACTATGGTTGTTTTACTTTTGCGCGCAGTTTAAAAGCCGCAATCATTATGAATTTCCACGTAGAACAACTAAAATCCAGCATTGAGCCAGTAAGAAATACATTACTCGCGCACCCGGTATATAGTCAAATCCAAGACTTACAAGGATTACAACGATTCTCTGAAACCCATGTTTTTGCGGTATGGGATTTTATGAGTTTATTAAAATCACTCCAAATTGGATTGACATCTGTGGCACTTCCTTGGGTTCCTGTGGGTAGTGCAGATACGCGTTACTTAATTAATGAAATTGTACTAGGTGAAGAATCTGATGTAGATCAGGATGGCGTTAGAATTAGCCATTTTGAATTGTACATTAAAGCCATGCAACAAATGGGTGCTTCAACCACCGTAATAGAGGCATTGATCGCAAAAATAAATGCAGGCGTAGCTGTTCATGATGCTATTGAAGCTGCTGAGTTACCCAAAAAAGTAAAAGACTTTTTACAATTTACTTTTGATATTTCTTTTAACGCGCCGCTTCATGTGAAGGCAGCTGTTTTTACGTTTGGTAGAGAAGACTTGATACCAAACATGTTTATGAAAATATTAGACAAAATTTATGCCGATGCTCCGGATAAAGTGAGCATTTTTAAATACTATATCGAAAGGCATATTGAAGTAGATGGTGATCATCACAGTCACTTAGCACTTGATATGGTAAGTAGGCTATGTGGTGATGATGCATCTAAATGGGAGGAAGCGACAAGTGCCTCTGTTAAAGCACTTGCACTTCGAATAGGACTTTGGGATGCTATTTAGGAAAGTCTGCACCTTCTGTTACAGACGCCCAAGTATCAAAATCATTTTTTAATTCTTCTAGTTTTTCTCTGGCGCCTCTTAATGCAGCAACACCTAATAATAACCGCATCGGTGGTGTTTCAGATTCTACTACTTGTATCATTGCTTTTACGGCCCTTACTGGATCGCCCGCTTGATTACCACTGATTCCTCTAATAGTGTCTTTATTTTTGTCGGCTGTTTCGGCATAGTCTGCAATAGTTGCAGGGCTTTCGTTGGCAGAACGTCCTGCCCAATCTGTTCTAAATCCAGAAGGTGCAATAATGGTTACTTTAATACCAAGTGGTCCAACTTCTTTAGCGAGCGCTTCACTAAAACCATCCACAGCATATTTTGTAGCGTTGTAAAAACCCACACCAGGGAATGATCTTAAACCTGCAATCGAAGCAATATTTAAAATATGCCCACTTCTTTGCTTACGCATATGTGGTAACACTTCTTGCGTCATTTTTGCTAAACCAAACACATTGATTTCAAACATCTTTCTTACTTCTGCTTCTTCACTTTCTTCGATAGAGCCAAAGTATCCAATGCCGGCATTGTTTACGAGCACATCAATTTGACCAAAATGCGCCATCGTTTGTGCAACGCTCGATTTAATTTCTGCGTCAATGGTAACATCTAATTTGATGGCAATAGATGTGTTTGGGTAAGCAGCCACAATATCATCTACGTCACTTGTTTTGCGCGATGCAACAGCAACTTTATAACCTTTTGATAAAACTTCTTTTGCTAATTCTCTTCCAAATCCTGTTGAGCATCCTGTGATAAGCCAAACTTTTTCCATGATTATTTTATTTTGAGTGATTTGCGTTATATGCTTCGATTCCTTTGATAATTAATTTTTGTCTCCTAATTTCTCTTGGTACCACAATGATACCGATTAATAAACCAAATGCACCATAAGATGAACTTTGGTTAGGACTAAGCGTGTTAGAGCTCAGTGCAGATAATCCTAAATAGCCTCCCCAAAAGTAGTTCCAATCTCTGATTCTTTTTGCACGATTAAAATATAAATAGGCTTCCGGTAAGGTTACCGATAAATCTCTGGCATCAGAAATGCTTAATGCCCTGCTTCCTAGGTAGATTTTTTTACCAACAAGTTTCATTTTTTCTCTTGTTCTAGTTACATCTTGTGCCATTAGAAACTGAGAAAAAAACAAAATGCATAACAAAAGCGTAATCTTTTTTATCATAAATTATTGATTATATTTATTTTTCAAAAATACCCATTAACATGGATCAAAGTCATGCGTCGCGCCGTTCATTTTTAAAAAATGTTTCTTTTGCTACTGCATTTTTTGCAGTGGGCGGGCATCAAAAAATTATCGCGAATACTGTTTTTGAAAATAGAAGTAAGGTGGTGCTTCGTTTTGTTGTAGCATCTGATGCGCACTATGGCCAACCTAACACGCCTTATGATGCCATGATGGAATTAGTGATCAACCAAATCAATGATTTTAATAAAACAACACCACTTGATTTTTGTGTGATCAATGGCGATATTATTCATGACAAAAAGCATTTGTTACCACTTGCCAAACAAAAAATTAATGCGCTTGATCCTAAATATTATGTTACAAGAGGAAATCATGATATGGTAACTGCCGATTATTGGCAAGAAGTATGGGGTATGCCGCTCAATCATACTGTAATTGTAAAAGACCAAGCTATTATTTTAGGGGATACTTCAAATGAAGCGGGTAAATACCTCTCCCCTAATTTAGATTGGCTTACAGAGCAACTAGAAGCTAACAAGCACCGAAAGCATATTTTGCTGTTTTTACATATTCCTCAAAAGGCATGGACTGCAAATGGGATTGATACCCCTGGTTTTGAAACCCTAATAGACAAGTATAAAAATGTAACGGCTATTTTTCATGGTCACGAGCATGACCAGGATGGTGTTAAATTATTAGGTAGCAGGCAAATCCCTTGTTTATTTGATGCTCATATTGGTGGAAGTTGGGGAACCACCTACAAGGGATTTAGGGTGGTAGAAATCTTAAAAGATGGTACGCTTGTATCTTATATGATGAACCCAACTCAAAAAATCAATCATTATAGCAGGGTTAAAGCATAAAAAATGAGGGCCCGGTTACCCAAAGCCCCCATACCCCCCGAGTTTAAAACT
>JBMSJE010000051.1:0-12948 GCA_049418605.1 Sediminibacterium sp.
TAGTTATAATACTATACTTTCCTTCTCTTGATTTATTAATATTTAAAATACTCAATGAATTGGTCCTGGCAGAGACTTCTGCTAAATCAATCTCATTTAATCGCCATTGGTAAGTTGTGCTTAAAGTTGCGCCACTTAAAAAAGGACTAATGTCGACGTTTAAATTGTTACCTGAACATAATAATTTGTCCTCAATCGTTTCATTTAAACGTACTTTATCATTTACAACCACTGCAAAATTATTGGAAGAAATACTTAGGTTGCACGCATTGGTTATTACGGCTTTGTAAGTGCCTGCATCTGTGGTTGCAATATTTCTAAAAATTAATTGTGCATTGATTTCGTTAGCAATGAGATTGCCATTTTTAAACCAACTATAAGTTAAGTTGTTTTGTTCAGGGTTTGCTATAACAGAAACGATACTTTCTAGTCCCGCACAAATATTTACAGCAGCTGGTTGCTGTGTAATTGAAGGTGCGCTAGTTATTACTGTTAGTTTTCCTATACCTGATTGTTTTAGGCCACAAGCATTGGTTGCCCTTAATGCGTATAAGGCTGCATCTGATAATTGTATATTGGATAGGCTTAATTGTTCGTCACTCGTAATGCCTGTTCCCGTATAGATGGCATTATTTTTTAGCCATTGGAAACTGAACGGTGTTCCAGCGTTAGTCGTTTGCACTTTTGCAATAAAGTTTGCTGAACCTTCTAAACATGTGGTAATAGAATTTGGTGATTGGGTAAATTGAGGAACATCAATTATATCAATAACCAATGTTTTTGATGCGGTACCACAGCTGTTTGAAGCCTTAATGGTAAGGTCTCCTTGATTGGTTTTATCAACGCCTGCAAAATTGATTTGCAGCGCGGATTGACCAGGAAGGGTAACACCATTTTGTTCCCAACTAATAATACTATTACTGTTTGCAATGTCTGATACCGATGCATTTAATTGAAGTGCCGTATTTATACAAATGCCAGATTCAATAGATGGGGAAGTTACCACCGAATTTATCAGAGGAACATCATTTGCAGTTACAATCACTTTGTCGCTTGTGGTTTTCCCAGTGGTATTTGTTAATTCGACAAAGTAATAACCCGCATCACTTGCTTTAAATTTAGCAATGTTTAGAACTGGACCTCTTGCATTAGGTACAATCACAGCAGCAGCATATGCATCTTGTTGATAATACCACTGATACAATGGACTCGAATTATCATTTGAAATAGCCTCTATAGTTAACTGTAATTCTTTATCGATACAAGCTTTTGTTGCAACTGGTTGTTTTGTTATGTTAGGAACGTCAAATACATTGACAGTTATGATATTACTTCTTACAACTCCACAGGAATTGCTTGCATTTACATAGTATCTTCCTGAATCGCTGATTACTGCTTTTGTGATCACATTAAAATCTCTTCCGTTTGGACTAGGGCTAAATACAGTTGTAGATGGCATTTTATACCAGCTGTAACTGATATCAGGAAAAGGATTAGTACCAATGCCATTTTCGTGAATAGCCTCGACAGAGAGATTAAGTGCATCTCCTTTTTTAATTGTCATGGAAGAAGCTAAATCTTTTTTAAATGTTGGTGCTGCATTTACTCTGATCTTTTTATCTCCACTAGCAGTAAGTGCTACAGTTTTTGGTTCACAGCCTTGGGCAGTAGCGGTTAATGAAATCTCATAAAGTCCAGTATTAATAAATTTATGTGTAAAATTATTAACAGATCTGCTAGTTGTTCCATCAGAAACGCTCCATAAATATGAGACATTAGTGGCTAGTGGTGATGTATTTATAAATGTATATTCTGCATCATTAACACAACTATTTAGCGATTTCCCACCCGCTGTAAAACTTGGGTTTGGCTTTTCTTGATATAGTACATTCACTCTTTGTGATTCATCATTTAAGCCACACTGTGCATTTCTTATCTGTAAATAATAAGTCCCTTCATTAGCGGCGCTCATGGAGTTGATTTTAAATATAGGACTATTGCTGTTCCCATTGTTTGCTATGGGTTGATTGTTAAAATACCATTGATAACTAAGTGAAGTTGCACCTCCGGTTTCAACTTCAGCAATAAGTTCATATGAATCTGATTGGCATACAACTTTGCCTATTGGCTGATTAGTAACCCGAGGTACAGCAATAGCTGTAACGGCAACGTCAGTCGAGCCTGTACAACTATAATTATTTGTTCCGTTTAGTCTAACAGTATATTTTCCTGAATTTCTATATGTATGACTTGTAGAAACTATATCCGTGGAATTTTTGTCTCCGTCTCCAAAATCCCATACATATCTTATTGTGCTGCCGTTTGCTTGGACTGTTCTATTTCTAAAATCAAATAGATTGTTTGTTAAGCATTGTATGTTATTAGATGTTACTTCAAAATTGATAATGGGTGTTGGATTAACAGTTACGGGAATACTTACCGCGTTTGTTAATGTTCCACATTTATTGGTAATATCAACAGTGTAGTTTCCTTGATCAGCCATTGTTGACTGTCCTTTTGAGAAATCTTTCGAATTTGCACTTCCAGATGTCGTCATAACAACAACATTATTAAGTTTCCAAACATAGGATTCTGGAGCAGTAGATTTAGTTGTTACAAATAATTTGATTTGATCTCCTTCACAAAAAGTGGTAAGCGGCGGCGAAGAAAATGATGTAACACTTGGTGTTGCTGCTTCATTAATAATTTTTATTCCTTCAACACCAAAATTAAATATATTTTCAGTTCCACAAGCATTGTTCAATGTTGCAAAGTAGGTAGCATCTTTTCCTACAGATGCTACAGTTACATTTGAAATATTACCTACTATGTTTGAGCCAGTAATATTTCCATCTTTGGTTGTCCATGTTATACTTGGCACATTTCCATTGATTGTAAATATGTTTACAGAAATTGTTTTTGTTTGATAGCTAGCAGAGCAAATCGCCAAATCATTACTACTTGTTATAACCGAATATTGAGGTTTTGACAAAACAGTTAGTACTGCTGGATTACTTGATGTAGTACCACACTCATTACTTGCTTTTAAGATGTAACTTCCTGTTCGATTGGTTCGTAAATCAGATAAATTTAAATTTGATTCGATCCCATTAATTGGATTATTGTTGTAGAACCAGCTATATTCAATTTTAGAATTTGTACCTGGTTTATTTTGTCCTAATCCACTAATTATTAAGTTTGTATTTTCGCAGGCTGTTATGGTAGCATCTGGCTGAATTGCAATGATTGGCTTTTCATGAACTCCAATTGTTATAGAGTTGCTGGTGGTAATACCGCATGTATTGCTTACTTTTAATTTATAAGTACCTGCATCTGTGGTGGTACTTGCCATAATATTAAATGTATTGTTTGGTGAAGTGTTGCCAGCTATATCATCTTTGAGCCATGTATAAGATGGACTAAATCCATTTGAAACACTTTGAACCAGAAAAGTAATAGGGGAGCCAGTACATACGGCTGGATTTCCAGCTAAATCCTTATTTGAAATACTGGTTGAGATTATGACATCTTTTGGTTTATCGCCTACGTTTAGTGTGAAACTTCCTCCGCTGATTCTGCCACAACTATTGGTAACCGCAACTGTATAAACTTTACCATTGTCATTTAGGCTGGCCCTTTCAATTAAGAAATTTGAGCTATTTGCGCCAGATACTGCTGTTCCATCGCTGATCCATTGATAACTTAGTGATCCTCCTCCGTTTGTGTTAGCACTCACTGACGCATTAACAGGTTGGCCAGCACAAACTGTTGTATTTACAGGTGAACTTATAATGGTGGGTGCACTTTTGACCGTAATCATTGAATTGTTACTCGCTACACTATAATTACAGCCATTTGATACCACAACTTTGTAAGCGCCAGCGTCTGCTGTTGAGCTAATAGACCTTGTGTATGTATTGGTTGTTGCATTTGGAATAGAAACATTGTCTTTAAACCACTGATAAGTTTGTCCGCCATTGTCTACAACAGTAAGTGTTGCAGTTGAACCAATACAAGCTTCTGTATTTACCGCAGGTTGTGTTTGAATGGTTGGTAAATTAAATACGGTAACATTAATTGCTGGACCACTTTCCGGAATACAACCATTATTAACAGTAACAAAGTATCTACCCGCATTTGTGCTTTGAACATTAACGATATTTAGTTGAGCAGCAGTTTGGTTATTGAGTAGATTGCCTTCAAAATACCATTGATATGTAACATTGGGGCCACTGACATTGGTATAGGTAGGTGATAGAGTTAATGTATTTCCTTGACATAATGTTGGGCCTGTAATGTTTCCAACAGAAGGAGCAGGTTGTAGTTGCAATGTCGTCGTACTTGAACCAGTAGATGCGCCACAATTATTTGTAACGACTAATGCATAAGTACCCGCATTAGCAGATTGAAAATTAGGGATAGAGAGTATTCCTGTGTTAGCACCAGTAATAACGCTACCGTTTAGCGTCCAAGAATAGGTTAGGCTATTGTCACCATTAGGATTTACACCACTAGTAATAGTAGCAGTTGTGCCCGCACAAACAGGCGAAGTGGTGGTAAGTGAGTTGATAACAGGTTTGTTATTTACAGCAAGTGTAGCTGCGGCACTTGTGGTAGTACCACAAGTATTGGTCGCTAAAAAAGTATAAGAGCCTGCACTAGCAGCATTAATATTAGATAAAGAGAGGGTAGCTGTAATATTACCAACATCTACTCCATTTTTTTGCCATCTAACAGAAGTAGCGCCGTTTGCAATAGCTGTAAAAGTTGCTGTTGCACCCGCACATAAAGATTGTGATGCAGGATCTCCGGTAATGATAGGAGCCTGTGTAACAGTGATGGTATAATCAGGACTTGTAACGGTACCACAAGAGTTGGTAACAGCAACAGTGTAAACTGCAGCATCACCTGTTTGAACATTCGTAAGTGCTAATGAAGCATTGGTAGCATTAGGAATAATTACACCTGCTTTTTTCCACTGATAGGTAAGTGTACCTCCGTTATTGGTTGCTGGATTTACTTGTAAAGTGTAGGGAGCGCCAACACATAGTTGAGTGGTACTAGTAGCTGTTAGATTACTAGGTAAACTTTTTACAACTAGAACTGCTGCATTACTGGTAACGTTAAAGCCACAGCTATTTGATACGACAACTTTATAAGTTGCTGCATCAGAGCTTGCAACAGAAGGGATATTAAAAGTACTAGAAGTAGCACCACCAATAGCAACATCATTTTTTAACCACTGATAAGTATTTGCATTGCTAGCATTAACAGAGAGTGTAAAGCTGTTAGCCGAACAAACTTCTGTTTGTGCAGCAGGTTGTGATTGAATGGTTGGTACATTAAGTACAGTCACATTAAACGCAGGGCTACTTACTGGGTTACAACCATTGCTAACAGCAACATAGTATCTACCTGCTTGCGCAGTTGTGATATTGTTAATATTAAGTTGCGCTCCGTTTTGATTATTAAGTGCAGTGCCTTCAAAATACCACTGATAAGTAACAGATGATCCGCTTACGTTTGTGTATACAGGCTGTACGTTTAGTGTACTACCCACGCATACTGTTTGATCTGCAATATTTGCAACAGTAGGTGTTGGTTGTAGTTGCAATGTCGTCGTACTTGAACCAGTAGATGCGCCACAATTATTTGTAACGACTAATGCATAAGTACCCGCATTAGCAGATTGAAAATTAGGGATAGAGAGTATTCCTGTGTTAGCACCAGTAATAACGCTACCGTTTAGCGTCCAAGAATAGGTTAGGCTATTGTCACCATTAGGATTTACACCACTAGTAATAGTAGCAGTTGTGCCCGCACAAACAGGCGAAGTGGTGGTAAGTGAGTTGATAACAGGTTTGTTATTTACAGCAAGTGTAGCTGCGGCACTTGTGGTAGTACCACAAGTATTGGTCGCTAAAAAAGTATAAGAGCCTGCACTAGCAGCATTAATATTAGATAAAGAGAGGGTAGCTGTAATATTACCAACATCTACTCCATTTTTTTGCCATCTAACAGAAGTAGCGCCGTTTGCAATAGCTGTAAAAGTTGCTGTTGCACCCGCACATAAAGATTGTGATGCAGGATCTCCGGTAATGATAGGAGCCTGTGTAACAGTGATGGTATAATCAGGACTTGTAACGGTACCACAAGAGTTGGTAACAGCAACAGTGTAAACTGCAGCATCACCTGTTTGAACATTCGTAAGTGCTAATGAAGCATTGGTAGCATTAGGAATAATTACACCTGCTTTTTTCCACTGATAGGTAAGTGTACCTCCGTTATTGGTTGCTGGATTTACTTGTAAAGTGTAGGGAGCGCCAACACATAGTTGAGTGGTACTAGTAGCTGTTAGATTACTAGGTAAACTTTTTACAACTAGAACTGCTGCATTACTGGTAACGTTAAAGCCACAGCTATTTGATACGACAACTTTATAAGTTGCTGCATCAGAGCTTGCAACAGAAGGGATATTAAAAGTACTAGAAGTAGCACCACCAATAGCAACATCATTTTTTAACCACTGATAAGTATTTGCATTGCTAGCATTAACAGAGAGTGTAAAACTGTTAGCCGAACAAACTTCTGTTTGTGCAGCAGGTTGTGATTGTATGGTTGGTGCGTCACTAACAGTCACATTAAATTCGTTACTGCTAATTGTTGGGGAACAGCCATTGTTAACGGTAACGTAATATCTGCCTGCTTTTGCTGTTTGCATATTGCTGATATTAAGTTGTGCACCTGTTTGGCCATTAATGGCAGTTCCATTAAAATACCATTGGTATGTAGGACTTGTGCTACCTAAATTGGTGATGGTTGTAGCAACTGTTAGACTATTATTTACACAAACACTTTGATTGCTGATTGTAGTAATTGATGGTGTTGTAATCAGTTGAATGCTTACATTTTGATTATTGGAAGCAGAGCTAGTAGATCCACAGCTATTAGTAACTGTAAATGAATAGGTGCCTGCATTAGCAGACTGAAAATTAGGAACTAAAAGCGTTGCGCCATTTCCATTGGGAACAGCAGTTCCATTTAACGCCCATGCATACGTTAAATTGTTATCACCATTTGCAACAACGGTTGCAACCAATGAAGCAGTAGCGCCAACGCATACATTAGTGGGAGCAGTAATAGTAGTGATGCTTGGCTTATCTTTAATAGTTACTTGAGCGGTTCCACTTGTAGTATTACCACAATCATTTGTTGCAACAAAAGTGTAAGCGCCCGCATCAGATGCAACAACAGATAGAATAGTGAGGGTTTTAGTTGTATTACCAACATCTACTCCATTTTTTTGCCATTTAAAACTTGTAGCACTGATAACATCTGCATTTAGATTGAGGGTAGTACCAGCGCACAAAAGGTTTACAGGGTTTGGATTAACTGTAATTGTAGGACATTGTGCAAAAAGTATCTGCGAAATAGAAACCAAAAAAATGGTTAAAATTGCTCGAATTTGTAATGATAACTTCATAAGAAAAAAGTACTTGAATTATTTAGTATACTTACTTAAAACAACTTACGTGTCGCTTTGCAAGTGTATTGTCTTCGGTTGGACGAGAAAATAAAAATTGTATCCCAACTTCAAATGCGTTGGCATTTTGTACATATGAAATATTGGGGGCAATTGAAAAATTATAAGTAAATGACGCTTTGATTACGTTCATATTTAAATTCACAAACGGTGAAATCGAATTATTTAATACATATACACCTCCTACGTCAAATCCAATATAGTTATCATAGTCGGGAAGTATTTGTATTGCGCCAACTAGCGAAGTTGAAGATTGAGTTGCTCTAACAGAATGTAGTCCGCCAAAAAAAACTTGACTGTAATCGGAAAGTACTTTTGAGTATCCTAATTGATAGTTAAACGTAATTCCCTCTCTTGTCGCAAGCTTTAGAGGGTCTTTGCTCGATTGATTTAAATTATACATCGAAAATCCAGCAGTAAAAGATTCTTCTTCATTAACTGAATTGTATAGAATACCTGAATTAATGTCTACATAATTTGCATTGATAACTTGAATAGGTTCATTATTGGGTAATTGAGGTGAATAGCCAATAATGTCAAATTGATTTGGGAAAAGTAGTTGTGTGTAATCAATTCTTTTAGAGTTGTATCTTCCCTGAAAACCAAGTGATAAGGATTTGCTTCCATCATAATTCAGTCCTTTCGAATAGGACATCGTTGCAGACATGGCCTGATGAGAGTATACATCGAGGGTTTTATGCGTATATGCATTCACGCCAAATCCAAAAACATCATTATTTGGAACAAAATCTAATAAAGGACGCATTTGAAACGATGCATTCGAAAATGTAGATGTAACTAACTTTGAATAGGACTGTGATCTGTGCAGGGCATTGAATTTAAAGTCGTCGTCAATAAATCCTGCAAATGATGGATTTATGTTTAGTTGATTTTGTGAAAATTGAGTAAAAACTGGTAGCTGTGCACTAGCAATTTTTGATTGCATAAATGCTATAAATAGCAATATAACCCCCAAGAGGATCTTTCTTGACTTCCTTTTTTTCATAATACAATTGAAATACTAAAAATTACTAACCGAGTGAGTGTATAAAAATAAGATATTAGGGGCTATTACTTAGTATTTACACCATATATCTTTACATAATATAGAAAAATTTCTATATGTATGCGTCATATTGGCAGAATAATTGCTAGTAAAGGGTTTTAGCCCCCCAAAATGCTTCATTTTTTAGCAAAATTACAAGCTTTTGGACACATGAATCAAGGCGCTTTTACAGAAAACTGAAATTCTATTTTCGGTACTATTATTTATTATTATATCTTTATGA
Source organism: Sediminibacterium sp. (assembly GCA_049418605.1). GTDB lineage: Bacteria > Bacteroidota > Bacteroidia > Chitinophagales > Chitinophagaceae > Sediminibacterium. The sequence continues at coordinate 8,833 of JBMSJE010000051.1, forward strand.
TATCAAAATAATATCAAAAATGGAAAAATTACTCAAACCTCTTTCTGGCTACCGAGCAGCCTTAATTGCATTATTATCATTTTTTATTGGCTTTACCCTGATTGTTGGTGGTGCGCAGCAGCATGCAGGAACACAAGTTTTCTTTGGCGTACTTCTACTAAGTACGACAGTTTTTTTAGTGAAAGGCCTTATGATTATTGATCCTAATTATAGTATTGTGCTTACATTTTTTGGTAAGTATGTGGGAACTGTTAGAGAAAATGGACTTCAATTTGTAAATCCATTTTATACCAAACTAAAAGTGTCTCTTCGTATGCAAAGTATTGAGAGCACAAAATTAAAAGTGAACGACAAGCTGGGTAATCCCATCGAAATTGCTGCGGTTATTTTATACCAAGTAGAGGATACCTACAAAGCGGTATTTGATGTAACAAGTTTTAATGATTATATCCGTAACCAAAGTGAAGCCGCTGTGCGTCATTTAGCAACTACTTGTCCTTACGATAATATCGAAGATGAAAAAGCACATATCACATTGCGTGATGGTGGAGATAAGGTGATTGAAATGTTAGAGCAGGAATTAAATCAGCGTTTAAATAAAGCGGGTGTTTTAGTAACAGAAGCGCGCATTAGTCACCTCGCTTATGCCGCAGAAATAGCGGGAGCAATGCTTCAACGCCAGCAAGCAACAGCCATTGTAGCTGCCCGTACTAAAATTGTGGAAGGTGCTGTGGGTATGGTTGAAATGGCCCTTGCGATGTTATCTGAAAAAGATATTGTAGTGTTAGATGATGATAAAAAAGCGGCCATGGTAAGTAACTTGATGGTGGTATTATGTGGTGAAAAAGCAGCGTCTCCTGTTTTAAATACAGGTAGCCTTTATTAAAACATTTAAAACTTTTTTATGTCTCTTACTAAAAAAACTTTTGTTTTGCGGATAAGCGAAGACACGTTTGCAAAACTGTCTAAATGGGCTGATGATGAATTTAGAAGTGTCAACGGTCAAATTGAAATGCTACTCGACAAGGCATTAAAAGATGCCCACAGAAAATCGGTTCAAAAAGATACAAAGCCGTCTCAAAATCCTAAATTGCTTAAATGAAAATCAAATCAATTGTTGTTAACCTAGGCGCTTTATTTTTTATTGCAACATCATTTGCGCAAACACTTACTGTTGGAAGTTTTAATGTTCGTTATGATAACCCGCGTGATTCAGGTAATTTATGGAGTGCTAGACTTCCCAGAGTGGCTGCGCTGATTGCGTTTCATGATTTTGATATTGTAGGAACGCAGGAAGGGTTGCAGCATCAATTAGAGGGATTGCAAGCTTTACTTCCGGGATATACATACTATGGCATTGGTAGAGATGATGGCGCATTTAAAGGGGAGCACTCTGCCATATTTATAAAAAAAGATGCTTTTACAATGCTAGATAAAGGTGACTTTTGGTTATCTGAAACACCTACACAACCTGGTTTTGGTTGGGATGCACGGATCAATAGAATTTGCTCTTGGGTACTTATACAACACAAACTAACACATAAAAAAATGTATTGTTTTAATGTACATTACGATCATCAAGCTGTGGTTGCGCGTAAAGAAAGTTCGAAACTTATTCTTGAAAAAATCAAAACGATTGCAGGTAATACACCTGTTATTTTAACGGGCGATTTCAATGGAGATCATAATTCAGAATGGTATCAATTAATTGCAAATTCAGGTAATTTATTGGACACTTACAAAAGGGTGGCGGTGCCTTATAAACCCAATGGAACTTTTCAGGGCTTTGGCCCCAATTTAAATCCAGACCAGGTGATTGACCATATTTTTACATCCTCTCATTTTACGGTTAGTAGGTGGGGCGTGTTAACGGATTCTTACAATGGTAAATTTCCGTCGGATCATTTCCCGGTTTTAGCCCAAATAACACTGCGATAAGCGCCCATATGTGCAAAAGCTTTCCTAAATAACGAGGCTTTAGCATTTTTATTCACAGGGCCTTGCTTCTTTTGTAGAACCCATTAATTTTAACGGTAATCAAACCCATTGTATGTTTTATTTATTACAAACAGACACCATTCAAAAAGCACTCGGTGCAGCCGCTGCAAGTACGCCAGAAAAAATTTCTATGCTTAGCTTATTAGAAAAGGGTGGTTGGATTATGTACCCCTTATATTTTTTATTAGTGGGCGCTATTTATGTTTTTATAGAGCGCTTGTTGGCTATTAATAAAGCTTCTAGAATTGAGCCCAATTTTATGAATATTATTAGAGATAATATTGTAACGGGTAATGTGCAAGCAGCGCGCAACTTGGCAAAAAACACCAATAGTCCTGTGGCACGCATGATTGATAAAGGTATTCAACGCATTGGAAAGCCATTAGATGCTATCGAAAAAAGTATGGAAAATGTGGGTCGCCTAGAAATGTACAATATGGAAAAAAACCTTTCTATTTTATCACTCATTTCTGGTATTGCTCCAATGTTTGGATTTTTAGGAACCATTATTGGAATGGTGCAATTATTTTATGGCATTGCATCTACCGGAGAGTATACACTTAACACCATTGCTGGTGGTATTTATACAAAAATGATTACATCTGCTACGGGTTTAATTATTGGACTCATTGCATACGTTGGCTATAATTTTTTAAGTACCCAAATTGATAAGACCGCAAATAAAATGGAAGTCGCAAGCTCAGAGTTCATTGATATTTTACAAGAACCCACTCGTTAATTAACTACAATGAATATCAGAAAGCGTTTAAGATCTCATCCCGAAGTGCACACCGGTGCCTTAAATGATATTCTATTTATACTGCTACTGTTTTTTCTAATTGTATCAACACTTGCAAATCCCAATGTGATTAAAGTATCTAATCCAAAGGCAGCAAGTGATACAAAAGCCAAGCAAACAGTGGTGGTTACTGTAGACAAAGACCAGCAAATTTATATTGGTTCCAAACCTATTGTACTTGACTCATTAGAATCTGAACTCTCTGTTTTTTTAGCGAAAGAAACGGATAAGCCGTCCGTGGTTATTAATGGAGATAGTACTTCGCATTTAGGTACTGCCATTAAAGTGATGCAGGTGATAAAAAAATTAGGTGCAACACCTGTGATGGCTGTCGATAATAGTCAATAGTTGCATTTTAGTAGCCTTATTTTTTAGTGGCTACAATCATTCGGTCATTATCAAACAAATCTTTTTTGAGCAGGGTTGTGTAGTTGTTTTGTACAAATACATCCTGCGTTTGAAGCCCTAGTGCTTGATTGATTTCAACAAAAACGGCGCCTCCTTTATTTAAATAGGTGTTGCCAAAATTTGCAAGTGCATTATAAAAAATAAGCGGGTTGTTGCTTTCAACAAAAAGGGCTGTATGCGGTTCAAAGTCAAGTACATGTTTAGCCATACTTTCTTTTTCAAGGTCCGCTATATATGGAGGATTTGAAATAATAATATCAAAACTGCCAAGCCCCGGCCAGTTTGCTTCATTTAAAAAATCTAGTGTAATAAATGTGATAGCTGTGTTATTGGTTAGTGCATTTGTAGAAGCTACTTTTATGGCTTCATTAGAAATGTCTAATGCAGTAATTTGTGCACTCGGTAGTTTTTTTTGAAGTGCAATGGCAATGCATCCACTTCCTGTTCCAACTTCTAAAATTTTTAATGGTGCATGATGGATACTATTTGTGGTGGCCCAACTTGCACATAGGTTTACGAGTTCCTCTGTTTCCGGCCTTGGTATAAGGGTATGTTGGTTTACCGCTAAACACATGCCTGCAAACCATGCTTGCCCTAAAACGTATTGTACGGGCTTACGGGTTAATAGCTCATTGGAATACTTTTTCAAGCGCTTCAAATCTTCGGTAGGGAGCTGTTCATTTTTTTGAAGCCAACGATCCATTTTAGACTTGCCTGTAACAAATTCCATCACCATGGCTGCAATAGTAGCCGCCTCTCTAACGTCGTAGAGGCCATGTATTGCAGTAGTGATGGATTGTTCGGCGGCTTCAAAAGTCATGATGCAATGTTAGTATCATTTAGGTTATTTTTGCGTCAGCCCTTCAAATTTATTTATCCATGCAAAATGCAGATCATTACTTTACTATCGA